>NZ_JARTJQ010000025.1:0-69904 GCF_036225245.1 Weizmannia sp. CD-2023 | reverse complement strand
GTCTTCCCATTTTTTTCCACTCATTTGCCCCGTCGAGTAAAATTTTACACATACGTTGGCCTGTTTGCTCACTTACCATCTCTTTACCGTACTTTAGCTAAAAGGTTACCTGCTTCCTCCGCCTCGATCTAAAACCGTGCCAGCAAAAAAAGCAGCCCTTTCCCAATTTGGATAAGCGGCTGCTTTTTTCATTATCGCTTGGATGATTCTTTCTCCAGCTCCAAGTTTTCTTTCTTTTTGTCCGAAAATATTTTTTCCAAGGCTTCCGGCAAGGCGATCATGCCTGGCAGAAAGAATGGCAATAGGATGAAGCAAAGCACGACAAGGCCGGTAATGACGGCGATCGCCAATTCAGCCAGCAGCAGCATTCCTGAAGGCATCAGCGTGGCAAATGTGCCGCCTAAAATAACGACCGCGGAAATAATGACACCGCCTGTATGTCTCGAAGCGAGTATAATCGCTTCCCTCGGGTCAAGCTGCGGGTATTCCTTATAGCGCATCATCAGGAAAATGCTGTAATCTACACCAAGCGAGACGATGATGATAAAGGAAAAGAACGGCACAAACGAAGAAATGCCTTCATAGCCCAGCATGCCAAGAAAAATAGAGTTGATGACAAACATGGCTGTATAATAGGCACCGACAAGGGATGCCGTAATGAAAACCGGCGGCCAGAAAGACCGTATAACCAACAGAAGCACAAGCAGCACGCTGATGGTCACGATCACGGTTGATTTGGCAAGGTCCCTTGACAGAATATGGTTCATGTCGTTGGTCGTTGCACTCGTTCCGGCTGTCCCGCTGTCGGCTTTTGAAAGCACAGTTCCTTTCAGCCCGGTGACAACCGTTTTATTGATCTTATCAATGGTATCCAATGATTGATTTGAATAAGGATCGTTGCTCAACACGACAGTCAGTTTCGTCACTTTTCTGTCATCCGACATATACGTGTCCATTGCTTTTTTAAAATCTTTGTCGGCGAGCGCTTCTTTCGGAATATGGAATGTTTTTTCCGTTTTCAGCTGTGCCAGATAGTCATTTGTTTTGCCAAGGCCGTCTGAAATTTGCTTTAATCCGCGGTTAACATCCGACAACTTATCGCCGAACTGTTTAAAACCGCTAAGGCCGGAAGCGAGTTGCTGCTGGCCCGATTTCATCTGGCCCAGCCCCTTTGTCACATCGTTCATATTGGTTACTATTTTGCCGATGCCATCAGACGCCTGGCCAATCCCGCTTTCGGTTTTCTTGAGCCCGTCTGCCATTTGCGAAAGCCCGCCAGCCATCTTGGATAGATTGTCGTTCGCTGTCTTGAACCCGGATGTCGTCTTGTCGTAATTGCTGTTCAGCGTGTTGATCCCTTCCGGCGTGATTTGCTTGAGGGATGATGAGAGCTGGTTTGTCATTTGCTTCAGCGCCAAATAGTTCCGGTCGCTCTGCACACTTGGCGTACTTTGCCCGAGCGCCGTCACGAGCGTCTGCATTTGCGCAATCGCACTTTTTACACCGAGCAGTGCTTGTGCAGCCTGCTGATAATTTTTGCCCATTTCAGCATAGCCGGCCTGCATTTTCCCGTAATTTGCTGACAATGTGCTGACCCCGCTGCTCATTTGGGAAAGATTTTTTTCAATGGTAGCGATGCCGTTTGCCAGTGTTTCCGGCTGGCCGGACCCATTGCCAATGCCGTTTTGAATTTTTTCGAGCCCGGTGGTGAGAGCGGCCATTCCATTTTCAAGTTTGGCGGTTCCATCTACCATGTCGTTCACTTTCGAAAAATCGGCGGATCCGAGTTTCTCCTGGGCTGTCTTTAATCCAGCATTGATTTGGTCAACCCCGTCCTGCGTTTGCGACAAGCCGTCCGTTACCGTAATCATCTGCTTGTCGATGTAAAAGTCCTCCATTTTCTTTCCTTCAGGCCGCGTAACCGAAGAAACTTTCCCGACACCGTCTATTTTTTTCAGCCTTTGTGTAATATTGTCAATGACAGCCATGGATGCGTTGTTATCCATTGCTTTTCCGTTCTCAATCACAACCTCCGCAGGCATGGACTGCCCTTTCCCGAAATGTTCAGCAACAAGGTTGATCGCTTTGGAAGAAGGATATTTATTGCCAAGTTCTCCAACCGTATCAAAATTCAGCTTCTCCTGGTGAAAGATCAATGCTGGGGCAATGATCAAAAGAATGAGTGTGACTGTAATAATCGGATGTTTTACGGCGATGAAAGAAGCTTTTCCCCAGTACCGGTTCGGCTTATGCCCGCTTGCATTTTTCGACGGCCAGAACAGCTTTGTACCAAGGACTTTCATGATGAAAGGAGTTAGGGTTAAAATTTCAAGCAAAAGGATCGTTACCCCGATCACCACAACGACACCTGACCGATATATCGGCGATTCGGAAAATATAAGCGCCAGAAATGCGATAAAAACGGTCACAATACTATAGGCGATCGTTTTTCCCGCCGTCCGGTATGTGCGGACAATCGCTTCATCAATCGGGTTCCCGTGGGACAACTCTTCCCTGAACCGGTTAAAAAGCAGGATATTATAATCGGTTCCAATTCCAAATAAAATCAGCACAAGCAGCATCTGCGTCAAGCTTGTCACCGGAAATCCGGCTTTGTCGATAAGCTGGGCGGCAATCCCCATTGAACACAAATAGGAAAAAGCGACAGCCGCCAACGAGACGAGCGGGGTCACAACGGAGCGGAACACAATCACCAGCACAACGAGAATAAAAATGACCGTTAATGCTGCGCTCCGCTCCACACCGGCTTGGGAGGCCTTCAAATAGTCATTGTTAATAAAATCTTCCCCGCTCAAATAATAATCGACAGGCGAATGTTTCAGCCTGGCATCAAACTGTTTTTGGATGTCATCGATTTCTTTCCCTTTTTTATCCAGCTTGAAGCTGACCATAAGCGTGGTGCCGTCTTTTGATAAAAGGGAACTTTTCGCTTCCGGCGTATGGATCGGGTCAATCACATTGGAAATGCCGAGTTCGGATTTGCTTTCTCTAATTTTGTCTAAACAATCACCGATTTTTTCCATTTCGGCCTTTGAAATTTTATTTTTATCGTAAAAAACAATCAAATTGTTCGTGCCTTTGCCGGCATCGATCTTTTTTAACATTTTGTCTGCTACAACGGAAGGGCTTTTGCTCGAGGTTCCCTGCTGCCCCCGTTCCCGCAGGATGGCATTAACATCCGGCTGGATCGCTGTCAGCACAATCGTGGCAATGAGCCATACGGAAAAAATGATCCAACGGCCTTTCAGAATTTTTCTCACTTGTCGTTCTCCTTTTTCCTAGATTTGAAGCTTTCATTTTCGTCACGAAAAAAGAACACATCAAAAGATTCATATTTATGAAGGCCATCCCGCTCGATTTTTTTCTTCACAGCATTTACGAGCAGTTTGATGCCTTGTTCCACGATGTCCTGTTCATCCGGCTGCAACAGGTTCAATGCATCTACAAATGACTGGTTGATGATTCTTGATATGTTTTCACTCAGTTCGCCTTCCAGCTCTGATGACGGGGAGATCTCCACCGACCGTTTATCCGATGCGCTCGGGGTTTTCACAAGCAGCCCTTTTAACGTCAGCCGCTCCACGATATCCGAAACGGTGCTCTGCGTCATTTTCAAGTTCCGGGACAGCAATTTGATACTAACCCTTTTGCCCGTTAACACCTCCGCCAGCACCCTGACCTGGGGAACAGTTAAACCAAACTCCTCCGCTTCTCTTTGCAAACTTTTGATGATATAACGCTGCAAAAAATCAATTGAATCCCGAATAAATTCGGCTCTTTCACTCATATACTCCCCTCCCCTGCATATTTATCATTGAATCGCCTAATATACATCGTATCCGATATATCGTATACGATGTATATTAGGCGAAAACAGGATCATTGTCAATAAAATATCTGCTATATAAAATGAAGGAAAAATTCTGATGAGCGCCAAACCATTCATTGTATGATAGCTTACAGCAGGCAATATTTCGTTATACTTTAGGACGATTATTTTTGTAGGCAACAGAATAGCCATTTTCCGTTCATTTTATATAGTAAAAACCGGGACGGGCACCAGCCTGTGTTTCCATGATTGGAACTGCGACGGATTTCCCCGCCGATTCGCGACCGGTGAGACCTTATTTAAAACTATCCCAGTCTTTTGGTACGGTTGTCCTTATTTTTTCCCGGTAAGCTGTGGCGAAGAGACCGGTGCACTTTATTAAGAAATTTTTCCAGTGACACCGTGTCATCTTTTCATTGACATCCTAACACGGTGTCATATATAATCTTCATATTGTTTCTTTTATGACACGGTGTCATTTTCAGGACAGATCCCGTGCCGCAATTTTTCAAGATAGGAGAATATGCTGCCATGCCGAAGCCAACTTTTTTCCGGTTGCCGAAAGAAAAACAGGATACTTTGATTCAAGCTGCAAAAAAGGAATTTTCAAGAGCGCCGCTGCACGAATCCTCTGTCGCCAACATTGTAAAGGAGGCTTGCATTCCAAGAGGCAGCTTTTACCAATACTTTGAAGATAAGGAGGATTTGTTTTATTATTTGCTGCGTTTGCTCTCACGAAAAAGCAAAGAACAGTTTATTTCCACTCTCCAAAAAAAGGGCGGGGATTTATTTGCGGCTTTTACCGAGGTCTTTCAATTTGCCATTCAAGACATCCGAAACCAGGAAAATGCCAATTTTTTCAAAAATGCTTTTTCCAATATGAATTATAAAACCGAAAATACTTTGGCAGAAAATTTTTTTGAAGAGGATCTGAAAAAGCAGGATTTGGCTTTGCTCCGGTCCGTTAACACAAAAAAACTGAACATCAATGACGAACGGGAACTGCAGGATATGATCACGATTTTGGAAGCCGTCACCTTTCATAATCTTGTGCAAGCATTTGCCGGGGAATTAACGGCCGAAGAAGCACTCGATCATTATCTTGCCCAAATGGAACTGCTTAAAAAAGGATTGTACAGGGAACCTTCTCCGGCAATTTCAAGCGGGAAATAAAAACAACTTACAAAAGGGGAAAAAGATAATATGAATCCAGCAATACAACATAAAAAGCCGCCCTATCTCATGATCGGGGTTCTTTTTATCGGCGCTTTCGTTTCATTTCTCAATAACTCGCTGCTCAATGTAGCACTGCCTTCCATCATGGCAGATTTACACATCAAAGATTATTCCACCATTCAGTGGCTCGCAACTGGTTATATGCTAGTCAGCGGCGTGCTGGTTCCTGCATCTGCTTTTCTGCTGACCCGCTTTACAAACCGGCAGTTGTTTATTACGGCCATGTTGATCTTCACGTTAGGGACTGCGCTGGCAGCATTTGCCCCGAACTTCGGGCTGCTGCTGACAGGAAGGATGATCCAGGCTGCAGGATCTTCTGTCATGGGGCCATTGCTCATGAATATTATGCTGGTTAGTTTTCCGATTGAAAAACGCGGAACAGCCATGGGGGTCTTTGGCCTTGTCATGATTACAGCCCCGGCAATCGGCCCGACGTTATCCGGCTACATTGTCGAATACTTTGACTGGCGCTTTCTGTTTGAAATGATTTTGCCATTAGCCGTTATCAGTCTTGTTTTGGGGATCTGGAAAGCGGAAAACGTCATGGAGCAAAATAAAAAAGCAACGCTTGATTATCTCTCGGTCGTCTTATCTTCCATCGGGTTTGGTGGTTTGCTTTACGGATTCAGTTCTGCAAGTTCGGACGGCTGGACAGATCCGGTGGTTTTAACGGCACTGATTGCCGGCAGTGTGGCTTTAATCGCCTTCGTTATTCGGCAGTTTATGATGGATGAACCATTATTGGATTTGCGCGTGTATAAATATCCGATGTTTGCCCTTGCCTCTGTCATTGCCATTGTAAATGCGGCAGCCATGTTTTCCGGCATGATTTTAACACCTGCCTATGTGCAAAACGTACGGGGCATCTCTCCGCTTGACTCCGGCTTAATGATGCTGCCGGGCGCAATTGTCATGGGGATTATGTCGCCGATCACCGGAAAGCTGTTTGATCAGTTCGGTCCCCGCGTGCTGGCTGTCACGGGGCTTTCCATCACAGCTGTTTCCACCTATATGCTGGCGAATTTACAAATTGACTCGAGCTACACGTATATTATTCTTGTTTACACGCTCCGGATGTTCGGGATGTCGATGGTGATGATGCCGATTATGACGAACGGCTTGAATCAATTGCCTTCCCGGCTGAACCCGCACGGAACGGCGGTTAATAATACAGCACAGCAAGTTTCCGGGTCAATCGGAACAGCCGTTTTTGTCACGATCATGAATGCTGTCACAAAATCGAAAGCGGAAGACCTGATGTCCGGGATCAATCCGCTTCATTTTACAGCAGCTGATAAAGCCGCTTTAGGACAAAAAGCGTTGCTGGCCGGCATCCAATATTCCTTCTACGTCGCGCTCGCGATTAATATTGTCGTATTGATCATGTCCCTTTTTGTGAAACGGGCAGATACATTTAAACCAGGCGCCAAAAAGGAAAACAGAAAGAAAACCATGCAAACAAAACCGGCTGCAGATTAACAGCTGGAAAATGGGCACCGCCTTTTTAAAAGAGGCGGTGCTTTTTGCTGTGCTTAAGATTTTATACTTGAATCCTCACTATCCAGTGGCAGCACATTTGTTTTTTTAGGATGCAAAAGGAAATACGAGCCGACCACGAGAACGGCAATAAGCAAAGTCAGCAGTACTTGCGGACGCAATGAGTCGATAAAGATCATCGCGACTAAAACCGCAACAATGCCCAAAATGGTGACATAAGTTAAATACGGATACAGCCACATTTTCACCTTCAAGGCATCCGGGTTCGTTTTTTCCACCGTCCGACGCATGCGCAAATGGGAAAAGGCAATGACAAGGTAAACCAATAAAGCGATCCCGCCTGAACTGTTTACTAAAAACAAGAATACTTTATCGGGGGAAATATAATTAAAAATAACCCCGACATAAGCGAAAACCGTGCCGCACAAAACGGCATAAACCGGTACCCCGTTTTTATTTAACTTCAGAAAAATTTTCGGGGCATCGCCGGCTTTTGCCATCCCGTACAGCATCCGTGAATTTGTATATAAACCAGAATTCAAACAGGAAAGTACGGCGGTCAGCACAATGAAATTCATAATCTGAGCCGCTGCCGGAATGCCAACATGTTCAAGAACGGCGACGAACGGGCTCTTTAAAATATTCGCCGAGTTCCACGGAAGCAAGGTGGCTACAATCGCAATCGAACCGACATAAAAGATCAGAATTCGCCAAATGACACTGTTAGTAGCTGTTCTGACTGCCCTTTCCGGTTCGGAGGATTCCCCCGCCGCCACTGCCACAATTTCGGTCCCCATAAAAGAAAAGATGACAACCGTAATGCCCAATAAGACGCTACCAAAGCCATTCGGCATAAAACCGCCATTCCCTGTTAAGTTGGAAAGTCCTGGGGATTGGACGCCCGGAACGATGCCGAAAATAACGGAGAGGCCGAGCAGCAGGAATAAAACAATGGTGGCCACTTTAATGATTGAAAACCAATATTCGAATTCACCGTACGATTTAACGGAATATACATTTGTGAGCGTTAATAAAACGGTTAATATTAAACTTAAAAGCCACGATGGCATTTCCGGGAACCAGTATTGAATATTCGCTGCCCCCGCAGTTGCTTCAATCGCAATGACAATGACCCAAAAGAACCAGTACAGCCAGCCAATCGTGTATCCTGCCCAAGGGCCAATGGCTTCACGCGCATAGGTGGAAAACGAACCGCTTGTCGGGTTCACCGATGCCATTTCCCCCAGCATTCTCATAACAAAAATGACAAGTAAACCTGCCAAAGCATACGAAATGACTGCACCCGGGCCGGCCGAATGGATGACGGCGCCGCTTCCCATGAACAAGCCGGCGCCAATGACTCCTCCGATCGAAATCATCGTAATATGGCGAATTTTCAAGTCCTTCTTCAGTTGCTGATTCTCCAAACCCTCTCTCTCCTTTGAAGCGCATTTTCTAACAAGAAACGTTTTTACAATTGGGAGATGCTTTCTTTTAAAACTTGCACGATCGTGCGAAAGTCATCATCGGTTATGCTTAACGGCGGGGAAAGCTGCAATACATTGTTAAATCCAGCAACAGTATCACCGTTCTTGCCAATTAACAGGCCTTTTTCTTTGCAGGTGCTTATCACTTTATTCAGTTTTTCGACTGCAGCCGGTTCCTTTGTTTGTTTATTTTCCACCAGCTCAATGCCAATCAGCAATCCTTTTCCGCGGACATCCCCTACATTTGGATGATCCTTCAGGCTTATTAGCGCTTCTAGCAGCCGTTCACCCAGTATGCGGGAACGTTCAAACAACGCTTCATTTTCCATTAATTCCAAATTCTTTAAAGCCAGTGCACAGGCTGCAGGATTTCCTCCGAATGTGTTGACGTGGCGGAAACGGTCATAATCTTCACTGCCCGCATACGCCTCGTAAATTTCCCTTTTGACAGCAGTCGCTGATAGCGGGAGATAACCGCTCGTAATCCCTTTTGCCATTGTAATGATGTCCGGCTTCACGCCGTAGTGCATAAAACCAAATGCCTTTCCGGTCCGTCCGAATCCGCAGATCACTTCATCACAAATCAGAAGGGCACCGTGCTTTTCGCAAATCTCTTTCACCTTCGCCATATAACCATCAGGCGGCAGTAAAATCCCTCCGCCAGTAATGATCGGTTCCATAATAACACCGGCAATCGTTTCACTTAGCTCCCACGTCATTACACGGTCGATTTCCTTGGCACTTTCAAGCGTTTCCACGTCATCCGGATGCCGGTACGTGTCAGGAGGTGCAACATGAAGAAATCCCTGTCCAAGCGGTTCATACTTATACTTTCTTTGTGCCTGGCCTGTTGCCGCAAGCGCCCCCATCGTATTGCCGTGATACGCGCGATAACGGGAAATAAACTTGTACCGGTCCAGGTCCCCTCTTTGCCGGTGGTATTGGCGGGCAATTTTAAAAGCCGTCTCATTGGCTTCCGAACCGCTGTTAGAGAAGAAAATGACGTAATCCCCGCCAAGCCATTCGTTTAATTTTTCGGCCAGCTGAATGGCAGGCACGTGGCTTTGGGATAACGGATAGTACGGCATCTCAAGAAGCTGCTTGTATGCCGCTTCCGCCAATTCTTTCCGGCCGTAACCGGTATTCACACACCATAACCCGGCCATCCCGTCCAAATAGCGGTTACCCTCAATGTCCGTTACCCAAGCACCTTCCGCTTTTGTGATAATCAAATTGGGCTGCCCGGGACTTGCGGCTCCCCTCATGGCATGCCATAAATATTTTTCATCTGTTTCCTGTAACGTTTTTGTTTGCAAATGCATTCATCCTCCCATCCCCTTGATTAAGTTACACGCTGTCGTCTTTTTTGCGCGTAAAAACAGTGTGCATCCTTCCCCCCATTTCCCGGCCAAAAGCAGCTCAATGGCAATATTCCGACTGCCTTGCTGCTGGCGGGTATGGGCTTCCGTTCTTTTGACGGTGCCATGTTCGCCCTGGCATGGCATTCATCCTGAAAAATGTACTGGATGACTTTCATTCTTCTCTGCGAAACGGGCGCCTCCCCACTGCCACCCATATCGATTTTTCGCCATCTGCCATGCCATACCCCTGTTCGAAGTCATTTTTGTAAGCGGATTCAGTGAAGGGTTTGACAAATGATTCACCTATTCACATTACATTCCGACAGAGAACCATCCTCCAACCATAAAACTGAAGAAACCAGTAGCCAGAATTTTGGATATAAAAGGGGTCCCCATGCCCGGAAAATCACAACGGTTGGCTAAACAACACTATGCGCATATTATAGAATGAATTTTTTCTCTTTTCAATACCTTTTTTCTGACCACAGGCAGAAAAGATTTTATTGCAGCCGTGTCTGATCAAGATTGTAACCTATGATCGGGAAGATAACCACATAGAAAAGAGAAAACAGTTAACAGTTCGGAAAAAAATTAATTTTCCTTGGATTTTATGGAGGCGATTTCGAAAGGATGCTATAATAAAATTGCTCAAAGCTTGATCTGGGCATAGCATGAATGATGAATGGAGGTGTACGGCTTGAAAAGCTTTATTTTATCTAAAACGTTTGTCATTACTTATGTGATTGTCTTAGCCATATTTGGATTACAATTAATGAGGCCAGCTAAATTTATTAATTTTCTTGTCTTGTTCGTTGGATCTTTTTTCATCGCTGCAGGAATTTCATTTATCATAAATGCATTCCGGAAAAAAACATCTTAAAAAAGCTCCTATATAAATGAACAAAATATCGCGGCTCCGTTGCCTGCTGAATAAAGTAGGCCTCATGCAAATTGTTGCTCATGCTTGATGAAAAACTTAAGTTTATTTTATATAATAGGGGCTTTTTCTTAACACCGTTGTTTTCATTTTAAACATTCGCATGAGTAGGCACCATCAGCAACTCGGCTTTCTACATTAAAAGAAAGCTCTTTTCGCGGCTACAAGAAGAGCTTTCTTCCATTTTTAAATTTTTCATTTTAAGTGATTTGAAGCGTCCCACAGCATTTTTAGCAGTAAATCCGTTCATACGGATCCATTCATCCGCTTTAGTGTGTTTCCTTTTAAAATGGCAGCCATGGAGGTCCGGACCATTTACACTTATCTCATCTCTAAAATTCCCCAAACCAATTGGTTATTTATTTCCAGCAGGATTTGCATTTTTCTTTTTGAACAATTATAGCGGCTATCCCCCACTAAATCAAAGATCTAGAAAGGGACTGCGCTGCTATTAATTGTTCAATTTTGATTACTTATTCGTAACGAAAAGTAACTAGAGTTTGCCGGACGAATCAGCTTTTGGCCTGTTCTGACTCGTCCAGCAAGCTCGTCCAGATTATTGCTTTTAACCTTTTTTATTTAATACTCGCCTTTTATGACAAAAAATGATCCCCGTATGGTGCCGGCCAGTTTTGACTTTTGTCTGGCAAATTTAAATTTCCCTTCTAATTCCTTTGGTACTTCCATCCCCTCAGAAAGTTTAAAACCAACCGCCCGCTTCTTCGGATCATCTATGGAATACATTACATTGACAACGAGGCCATCCTCGTAAAAGACGTAAGCAAATTGGATATTTTCCACTTGAAAACGCGAAGTTTCCAATGGCTTGGCTGCAAATTCAATGCCGCGTTCTTCTTTCAAAATCCTATTCACATATTCTAGGGTCTCTCCGCTTTCTGCAGCTGGCAAAACAGTAAATACGTGTTTGTATTTATTCATAAAATAACGTGCCTCATTCGCACGCAAACCAGCTAGTGCCTTCGCAACAGGTGAAGACTCCAGACCAACATCAGACACATTTTTGAAATCAACGATATAGGACATGCGCAACGCTCCTTTTCCTAAATGGATTTGATGTAAACACAACAATATATAAAACCTATTTTATACTTAACCGCTTACAATATTTGTCCTCGCTCACCAGAAATGATCACTAATATTTTTGGGCTCTCACCTAGCATTTCTATTATAGCAAAATTGGTAGCACTGAATGGGGAAATTGCTGAGGCGAGTTTTCGGTGCAAAACATCCATACAAATCCGGCCGTGACCATTTTTGCTAAAAAATCCTGGTTGAATCATGTGCAGAATCTGCTGTTTTTACATTTCCTACAGCAGCGATTATTTGGATAAAGGATGTCTCCTCAAACCCAAGCTTTTGTTTTCCCCAAGAAAAAATCTTTCAGGTCTCCCTCCTATTCATGTTAAGTTACCTTACATAAAAAACAAGGAAAACACCAACATTGGTTCTACTTTATCTATTTTGAATAATAAATAGATCAAGAATTGTGCAAAATCACTAATGAAAAATCGTTTATCCTTTGCTATATTAAAAATACAGATGACATTATATGTGATATTAAATGACATCAAAAGAAACATCCCAAATTCACTACCGTAAATTTATTGAAAAGGAGCTGAAGCAATGGCTACTCAATTGGAAAGTGGTTTTTCGCAACTACAGAAGCAGGCCCGTATGGATCCCTCCCTGATCCCGAAAACAGATGCAGACAGAACAGTTGGCCCTTTGAATTATATTTTTATGTGGATTGGGGACGGCGTCAATATTGGAAACATTACGCTTGGCGCAAGCCTGATGGTGGCCGGGATGGCGATATTAAACATTTACCAAACTGTTGCTGCGGCATTGATCGCCATCAGTATTATTTCAACCATCTTTTCATTGAACGACAGATTAGGCTACAAAACAGGCATTCCGTACGTTGTCCAGCTGAGAATGTCCTTCGGCGTAAAAGGTTCGATATTCACATCGCTTTGCCGCGGGATACCTGCCATTGTTTGGTACGGATACCAAAGCTGGATTGGCGGCACGGCTTTAAATGAAATGGCCAAAATTGCAACGGGCGGAGCTTTTGACAATGCAGCTATTTGCTTTATCGTGCTCCAACTGTTTCAAATTGCGCTCTCCCTCTATGGCTTTCATGCGATTAAGTGGGTGGAGGCCCTGACTTCAGTCGTGATTTTAGCTGCACTTTTCTATGTGTTCAGCATTCTTCTCACATCCCATAGCGCCACGATTGCAAACAAATGGGTGCATGCAAAAGGAACGTGGGGGCTGCCATTCTTTGCTTTTATCATGACGTTTATGGGCAATTATGCCGCCATCTTTTTAAGTGCAGCGGATTATTCAAGAGAATTGAAAGCCGGGATCAGCCATACAAAAAGAAGGTTATTGTATTTTATTCCGATCTTTATCGCATACGGGTTTGCTTTAACGATGGGGGCCATGCTTGCTTCTGCTACCGGTATTACAAATCCTGTAAAGGCCTTTTCGGTGGTGGTCGATAATCCTTATATTACATTTTTCGTGTCTGCGTTTATCGTGATCGGGACCGTTTCAGTGAATATGGTTGCCAATATTATTCCGCCAACTTACGTCATTACATTGCTTACGAAATTAAAATTTAAGTATGCTGTCACCATTACAGGGCTGCTTGCTTTTGCATCTTTTCCATGGGTGCTTGTCCGGGATTCTTCAGCAAAGGGGCTCGACATTTTCATTCTGGCTTACTCGGCGTTTTTAGGTCCGATTGTAGCCATTCTATTGATTGAGTACTACATCTTCCGAAAACAAAAGGTAAATATCGCCGACTTGTACGCGGAAGCCGGGCCTTATTCCGGCTATAACCCTGCGGCTGTCATTTCATTAGTAATTGGCGCGGCTGCCGCACTTGCAAAAGTGGAACTGGCATGGATCATCGGCTTTGTTGCGGCTGGTTTAGCCTATATCATTCTGTCAAAATACGCATTTCCATTTTCAAAATTTAAAAAGGATACAATTTTTCAAAACAACGTCGTTCTCGAACCAAATCACAGGGAGGGGATTCACAATGAAATATGATACGCTCATAAAAAATGGAAAAGTTGTTTTTAGAAACAGCGTTAAAATCGCTGATCTTGCCATCCAAAATGGAAAAATTGCTGGAATTGCGGATAAAATCGAGGAAACGGCAGAACAAGTTTATGATGCTTCAGGCCAATATGTGATGCCGGGAATGGTCGACATCCATGTGCATATGTGTGAACCGGGGCGGACGGAATGGGAAGGGTTTGAAACCGGAACAAAGGCGCTTGCCGCCGGGGGAACGACAACGTATGTAGATATGCCTTTAAATGCGCTGCCTGCCACGACAACAAAAGATGCTTTAGAAAAAAAGCTTGCCGCTGCCGCCGGAAAAAACTATGTGGACTACGCCTTTTACGGCGGATTAGTGCCCGGTAATCTCGATCACTTAAAAGAACTTTCCGATTGCGGCGTGGTCGCTTATAAGTGTTTTATGGCCAGCTGCGGAACCGATTTGCCGGGAGACTTTAAAAATGTAGATGATTACACGCTTTATGCGGGGATGAAAAAATTAGCCGAGCTTGGCCATATTTTATTGATTCATGTAGAGAATGCCGCCATTACCGATGGGTTAGCAGAGGAGATGATTAAACAAGGGAAAACAAGCCCGGCTGATTATGTTGCAACACGGCCGATATTTACTGAAGTGGATGCCATCAAGCGGGCGCTGTATTTTGCGAAACAAACCGGGTGCAAACTGCATTTTGTCCATGTCAGCAGTGCGGAAGGAGTGGAAGAAATTACGAAAGCGCGGAACGAAGGACAGGATGTCACCCTTGAGTCGTGCCCACATTATTTTACAATCACAACAGCCCAATTTGTGGAAATCGGCCCGCTTGCAAAATGTTCCCCGCCTTTACGCAGCGAAGCGGAGCAGGAAAAACTTTGGGAAGGATTGAAACAAGGAAAAATCGATATGCTGACATCCGACCATTCCCCTTGCCCGCCTGTAATGAAGGACAGCGAAACCGGTAATATTTTTGAGGTATGGGGCGGCATAACCGGGTGCCAGAATAATGTCGATTTGATGTTCGATGAGGCTGTCAAAAAGCGCAATATTCCCATTACGCAATTTACGCGCATGATTGCAACCAACCCTGCCGAACGTTTTGGCTTAAAATCGAAAGGGGAAATTGCGCTCGCAAAAGATGCGGATCTTCTCTTTCTCGATCCCGACCGGCCATACACGGTAAGTGCGGAAGACCTCTATTACCGCCATAAGCACAGCCCGTATATCGGCAGAAAAATTGATTGCCGGGTTACGAAAACTTTTGTAAGAGGACAGCTCGTATTTGATCTGGATGGCGGCGGTATCACAGGTGAGCCGGTTGGCAAATGGATCCGGCCAGCGAAGGTCCCAGACTATGCCGGAGTGCCGTCATAATGCCAACAGCATCAGGCTCTGTTTTCAAGAGCCTGTTGTTGCTGGCACAGATTTTGGGACAGGAATAAAAATAACACAAGACAGCTTGCTGTTTTCAAGAGCCTGGTTTTGCTGGCATAAATTTTGGCCGGTTATCAATAGCTGGCATCCTGTATGTGCCGTGGCAATGCCTTCAATTCTCCGTGGTGCTTCACTCAAATGTAAATGTAAGAGGAAGCTCGTATTCAATCTGGATAGCGGCTGTATACAGGCGAGCCGGTTGGCAAATGGATCCGGCCAGCGAAGGTTTCAGACTATGCCGGAGTGCCGTCATAATGCAAGCAAAATCAGGCTCTGTTTTCAAGAGCCTGATTTTACTGGCATGGATTTTGACCGGTTATCAATGGCTGGCAACCTGTATGCACCATGGCAAATGCCTTCAATCCTCCGTGGTGCTTCACTCAAAGCTTACGGTTGCTTACGGTATGATTGATCATTCTGTCCCACCCTTTATTTTTTTGTAAAACTTTTATCAAAACATAGCCAAAAATGGCCCCTGCAAAAGAGCTTAAAAAGAAGGCAGGGATAAATCCGAAAAGCGTTGACGCTTGGCCGAGCAGAAAAACAGCAATGGGATAACAGGCCAGGGCACCGAGAATGCCTGTCCCCATGACCTCCCCAACAAAGGCAAAAATGAGCTTATTCGTCTTCGCGTACAGATAAGCTGCCAAAAACGCGCCGATCATGCTTCCCGGAAAGGCAAAAATACTCCCTGTCCCAAGCAAGTTACGTAAAAGCGAGGATATAAAGGCTTGTGCAACCGCATAACCGGGGCCGAGTAAAACAGCCGAGAGTATGTTGGCAAAATGCTGTACCGGAAAAATTTTTGCAAAACCAACCGGGATATAAATCAAGCTGCTGGATGCAGTTGTGATAGCTGCAATAACTGCAGTTGCTGTTATTTTTTGTGTTTTTCTCATTAGAACCAACCTTCCCTCCTTTTTAGTTGCGAATGAAAATCAGACCGGCCAGTCTTGTTTTTTATCGTTCATATCCCAAAATAAATATTCATACTTTGAGGCCATTTGAAAATGGCGTTCTAAGGCCATCAGTTCCGTTTCTGATTTTCCGCTTGCCAGTTGGTCCATTAAGTCAATTAACCACTGCGTTCCGGAGCCGAACGTTTCTGAAGAATAGGTTTCGATCCATTTCTTGTAAGGATTGGCCTCCAATGTGTCTCGATGATTTACTTTTAGCAGTTTCCCAATTTCCCAATAATCCCAGGCACACGGCAACAAGCAGGCAACAAGTTCAGCCAAGCCTCCATTGGCGGCCACTTGTAGCATGTAACTCGTGTAAGCAAGGTTGGCCGGCGTTGGTTGAGTTGCTTCTAAATCCGTGCGTGTAATGCCAAACTCGGCAGCGTATTGGCGGTGTAGTTCCATCTCAAAATGCAACGATTCATGGAGCACCGCAGCAAATCTCGTCATAATGTCCAGGTTACCCGCTTTCACAACACCCATGGCAAACAGTTTTGCGTACTCAACTAAATATACGTAATCCTGCTTTAAATAATAGATAAATTTATCTCTTTCTAAAGTTCCGTTCCCCAGTCCCACGACAAAAGGATGGTTATGGTTTTTCTCCCAAATCGGCTGGACATTTTGATATAGCCTTTCTGTAAAAGATCGTTTCAACAATGATTCCTCCTTGTTTACCGGGAAAACGATTACGGTTTGCAGGCTGGTTTCTCCCTTTGCCCTAAGCAGCTTCAAAATAAAAAACCCGCCCTCCATCGGAAAGCGGGTGTATAAATTACAAATCATCAGGTGTAATTTCATTACCTACTTCCCTACGCTAGTACGAACTAGATCAGGTTCTAAGGGTACTTCTCAGCCAATCCGGCGCCCCTAGTAGACGATTGTGAATATTCATTTTCATTAATTTTACCATATCATAGTCCCGAATTTTGTGCAACAGCAAAATTATTGCCCGTCTTTTAAGTTTTTGTTAAATATGAAAAAAAGCACAGGATGTTACCTCAAATGCCGCCCGTACCACGCTTCAGTTCCCGAGATACGGTATTTTTTTTACAGCCAACCACATCAGCGATTACTTGCATGGATTTTCCTTCTGCACGAAGGGTGGCAATCTACTCCATGGATAAACCTCCGTATTGATTGCGTTTTTATCGCAAACGGTTTATCATGTTTTTTTTCATTTATTTAGCTTGTTGCATTTGATTATCCAACTAGCCTTTTGTAATTTTATCAAAAAAGTCTATATAATCTACTATTGCATTTTCAAAATAATCACCTAAATAAATATTGAAATGTCCACAATCGTACGCTTTAATCGTTGCTTTCTTGGAGCGTTTTGCACACTTTATGGTTGCCCAAGCAGGTGCTAATGTATCTTTCCGACAAACCGCATAAAATATCGGTATTTCTATATTTTTAGTGTATCTACTAGGTGAACATTTAAAAAATTCTAAAACTGTTCTTGCAGGGGCTTTATTCACAAACTTTAAATTTTCAGGCATCAACTTAAAAACCTCTTTGTAATCAGGAACAGCCATCATCGCTACTTTCCCATGCGCATCCACCAATTTAATCATGACCGGATGATACCCGGTAATAGAAGATAAAACGTCGGCTATGACAAAGGGGAATATTTTTAGGGCAGATAGCGGTGAGACCGTTTTCATTGTAGCTAAATTGTTTGTATATGGGCACTGTGCCACGGTTGCAAGAATATCTATTCGATGAGCTGATAGGGTTATAACGTGTCCCCCACTAAACGAACTTCCAAACAGGAGTATTTTACTATCATCAATCCTATCATTCTTTTTGATGAAATCAATGGCAGAGTTCCAATCTGCAAGTTGTTCTTTTACATTTATCCGTTGTCTTTTATTTCCGTCACTTGCTCCATGGTTACGATAATCAAATAAAAAGCAGGCATACCCGGCAGCAGCAAACCTTTCAGCATATGCGTCCAACCGCATTTCACGCACTCCACCCAAGCCATGAGCCATTACAATTACCGGGCATCTTTTATCTACATTGGGTAGATATAGCCACGCGCTACACCTTGTTCCATTTGAATAAAAGTCAATATCTTCTCGTCGAAATTGATTGTTCATTTTTCTCCCTTCTCCCGCTTCAGGCGAGCACAAACATTGCACGAAATAGAATTGACATATACGTATAAAAATGGCTCCACAGTGAACTACTCCCACTTCGACGGGTCACTCGAAGTAGGGGCTTCTCGACTTATCGTTACTTTTACGAGCTAACGAAAGCTGACCAAGCGATCCTTTTTGTTCCAAGCGTTTATGTTTCATACTAACCCCAATAAGCATATGCCTTCTTGTTTGTATCCCCGAATATTGCTCAATTCGTCCAGCGCAGTTTGTGACCAAAATACACGATACTCTTTGTCCACGCTTAAGACCCCTTGAAACATCTCCGAAGATACTTAAGCCCCTGTTCTTTGCTGTAAATGCGTCCGTTTCGCCGATCTTCGCGACTCTTTTGAACCTGACGAACAACTTCTTCATCTTTTGCCAGATATTCAACTTCCTTTTCGTTTAGTGCTTGTTCTCCCCGCTTGAAGGTTAAAAATTCAATAAAATCATACACTTCAAGGACATCTTGTTCAGGAATTTGATCAATCATCCGCTTTAATTCTTCACGGCTCACTCTCAAAACGTTTCACCGCCTTGTGGTTTATTTTCTCATTATATTTTTTAAATGCAAACACACTCCACATGGCTCAGGTGCTGTGAGATATCAGGACGTCCTATCCGTTAAGCAGAATCTGGGTTAGCCATGAGACATCTTTTAAAACGATACTCAATCAATAGCGTTTGCTGCGACATTGAAGGGTATTGATTCTGGCCCGGCCTTAAAATAGCAGTACCGGCCACTTTCCCTAATTTGCCGCGTTTCGGCACTGTCCAGGAAATGGCCGAAATTGGTTAAAAATACTTCAATTTCAGGACTTATATTTTCGGAAATCTATTTTATCAATGTCTTTATAATTGTTATGATCTGCTCTATAACTATTCATAGAGGAAGCCTCATAAACACATAAATATTGTTCAGGATTTAGTAAATAAAATTGAACATCCCCCTTTTGATGCATTTCCGGATCTTCTAATTTTACGCCTGCAAAATTGGGGAAAGTGGGTAGTTGTTCTTACCCGTTGCCCTGCAGGCGGTCAATCAGCTAAATAGTTGCCTTCCATATTGTCCACCGGTCTTTTTCAACGATGTTATTTTCCTTTGTCACCTTTTTCTGGACATAATCGGTCAGCAAACTTAGTTCTTGATCATCCAGTTCATACAAAATGCTTCTTCCTGTTCTTTCACTTATGTCTTTTAATAATTGCGCTTTATTTTCGTGCACCTTTCTTGTTTCCCATAATTTAACTTCTTCAATTTTTTTGAACCCTGCTTCTTGCAAAGCCTCGATGACCGTTTGGCTGCTATGCCTGCGTTTTATTTCCTCATCAATTAATTTTGGAAATAACTCAAATAAATACCCTCTGATGTTTGTGTTATCTCCTTCTAATAAGCAATCATCGGGTGTGCGATCTTGAATAATAAAAACCCCGCCATCCTTTAACAGTCTGTGTGCTTCTTTAAAACAAGCATGCAAATCCCAAAGATGGTGTATTAACGCTCTTTCAATCACCAATTGAAAGCTTTGACTTTCTAAGCCTGTATCATAAGCGTTTCCGAGTTGAAAGGAGATATTTTTATAGTCTTTACAATTTTCCTTCGCTCCTTCAAGAATCGGTTCCGAAAAATCGATGCCTATAACAGTTTGAACGCCCATATCTGCCAGGGCTTTCGAATAAATCCCTCCTCCGCACCCGATATCTAAAGCGTTTGATATATGCTCGACAGTTAGCAGACTTTTCATCATGTCAATCCAGGAACGATCCGCAACACGGGTTGTATAAGTCAATCGATTTTGCTTACTGTGAAAATCAATTCCCATTTCTTATCCCTCATCTCTATTGAAAAATCATATTACTCTAAAAACTGAACTTAGTTTTTTACATTAAGACCAAGTCATCCATTTTACATCCTAATTGCTTTTGCAACCGGTAACAAAATAGCAATGTTTCGCTCATTCTCTCCAGCTTTATTTTATTATACCTCATTGGAAAGAAAAATTCGGAAAATTTTATTACAAATCATAAATATTCATTATAGTCCCGGTAATAAGCCGGCTATTGGAGATTTTTGATTTTGAATAAAAAATCGCCCTGATTTTGGAAAGGTGATTTTCACAAAATCAGGGCTTTGTATCGTTGCTGTTTACACATCTAAAACCAAATGCGCCACGCACTCCACATGCACCGTATGCGGGAACAGGTCCACCGGCTGGACGGCAGTCAGTTTGTAGCCAAACGGTTCGAGTTCTTTTATATCCGTTGCAAATGTGTCCGGGTTGCAGGAGACATAGACAATGCGCGCAGGTTTTGCCCGGCCGATTTTGCGCATCACTTTGCCGCCGGCGCCGGAACGCGGTGGGTCGAGAAGCAACAGTTCCGGGTTGCCGAAGCTTTCCAGCACTTCATCAATCCCTTTGCGTGCGTCTTTGGCAAGGAAATATGTGTTTGAAATGCCATTGTCTTTTGCATTCCGTTTTGCCGATTCGATCGAGGATTCAACAATTTCAATGCCGGCAAGTTCCCTGACACGGTCCGCAAACGGCAGCGAGAATGTGCCGACGCCGCAGAACAGGTCAATCATTTTTTCCGCTTTCTCCGGCCGGCCCATTTCAAGCGCAAGATCGACGAGTTTCTGTGCCTGTACTGGGTTGGTTTGGAAAAATGTATCGAACCATATCCGGTAACGGTAACCACCCATTTCATCGTAAATAAAATCACGTCCGGAGAGGACATGTGTTTTTTCCGCCTGTGTCCGGTCTGCCCAGTCGGTATTTTCGAGCCAGAGCAGGCTTTTTACTTGCGGGAAGTTGCCGGTGATCCGCTCTGCCAAATCGCGGGCCGCTTCAGCTAGTTCCCCATCCGGCGCTTCGGTTGCAAACAGGGCGAGCATCATTTCCCCTGTTGCAAAAGACTGGCGCACCATTAAGTGGCGTAAGAGGCCTTCGTGCGCATCTTTGTCATAGCCTTTTAAGCCATGCTCTTTTACCCACGCGGCCACTTCCATCGCGCCATCCACCATTTCTTTTCCGGCAATCAGGCACGTTTCAAGTGGAATCACTTTCCGGAAATTCCCTTGCTCATGCAGGCCGAGCGATCCATCTGGAGCAAATGTAAATTCCATTTTATTGCGGTAATGCCAAGGATTGTCCATGCCGATCGTATCACGGACAAGCGCCGGGTCAAAGCCTTGTGTGGCAATGGCTTCTTTTACATGGGCAGTTTTTTGTTTTAACTGGCCCTCGTATGCCCAGTGCTGCCAGACACAGCCACCGCAACGGTCAAAGTGCGGGCACATGGGCGCCACCCTTTCCGGATGGGCTTTCAGAATTTCATCCGGCAGCGCCTTTCTTCTTCTTTTCTCCGGCTGGTCCACGGTGACGCGTACTTTTTCCCCCGGAAGCGTACGCGGAATGGTCAGTTTTAATTTTTTCGCGTTACCAAGTTCATTTTCACGCCAGACAACCGCCTGCCCGGAACCCTTTGCATCAAGGCCGCGGATTTCTGTCACCAATGATTCCCCTTGCAAAATGGCCAATCCAATCACTCCTTCCATCGAAAAACAAATATCTTGAACACGTTTAAAGTGTAAAATTTTCGATTCAAAAAAACGGGCGTTTCACTGCCTTGTAATAGTATAATGGAAAAAAAGCGGTTTGCAAATGTGCATCGCGCCGTTGCAAGCCATCCCGTAAATAGAGCTTGCTGGGCGAATCCGATTTTGTACCCAATTGATCAGCAAATGCTGTCTCAATATATAGAAGAAACTATCTGCAAAATGCAGGATTCTGTCTTCTAGTACGATGAAACAGCTTGCGAGTGCAAACTTTTCTCTAGATTTTTATAAACCAAATCTATAAATTTTGCTTATTCAGCAACCCATAAGCAAAACAAAGCCCGTGAATCTCGAGTTATCCACGGGCCTTGTTTTGCTTTCTGATTTCCAGTATTTTTGGCAGCTTGATCGCCAGATGTTCACGACATTTTCGCTGTTTTTCATATATATAGTCTGTTGCCTTTTCAATGGAAACGAGCTTATTGATTTCATCTTCATCTATATCGAGATCAAATTCATCCGATAACTCCACAGCCAGCTCTGAAAGGTCAATCCAGTCCGCACCGAGATCATCGACAAAAAGGGTGTCGTCCTTTATTTCCGAAGGGTCATCATCGAAATCATTCAACACAATGTCGCGCACTCTTTCCCGGATATTTTCTTTTGAAATGGTTTCCCGCATCATCATCAGCTCCATTGTGTAAATGTTAACAAATTGTTTCTCATCTACTTTTAATAATAGTCATTTTACAACGCCAGCACAAGAATGCAATACCTGACGCTAACTTTTTTATGCCAAATTTTTCCGTGGACCTCTGCAGCATTCCTTGGATGCGAATGCGCCCGGGACAGCTACTCTACAAATCAAGTGACAAGGACGGATACAAACACTAAAATGGTCGTATAGTGTAAGCGGATTCTTTCGGTAAAGGAGATGCACCATTCCTTTACCCATTAGAATTTTCTCTAACCGTATTATCATATTGAACAAAACTGAGGATGCCTCGGCCATTCCAACTGAAGCAGGAAAACGAAAACCTCTGCACTTACGAAACGAGGAGGAAGATGGATGATTAGTTTTGAGGAACAAACGAAAACTTTCCATTTGCAAAATGATGAAGTGAGTTACCTTTTACAAGTGGATGCATTCGGCTACGTGGAACATCTGTATTGGGGAAAACCGGTGAGGGCCTATCACGGAGGGCGCGCCTATCCGCGCATTGGCCGCAGTTTTTCCCCGAACCCGCCCGGTGCAAAAGACCGCAAATTTTCGCTTGATACGGTACTGCAGGAATTCCCGGGTTACGGCAACGGCGATTTCCGTGAGCCGGCACATATTATCCGACATGCGGACGGGTCAACGGTCACGGACTTCCGCTACCGGGCGTATGACATTTTAAAGGGCAAGCCGGCGCTTCCCGGGCTTCCCGCTACTTTTGCCAATCAAAATGAAGCCGAAACGTTGAAAATCATGTTGGAAGACAAGCTTACAGGCCTTCAATTAACGCTTTTATATACCATCTTTCGCGATTTTCCGGCGATTTCCCGCGCGGCTGTGCTGACAAACGGCGGAAACAAACCTGTTCGAATTGAACGCTTGATGAGCCTGAATGTCGATTTCCCAGCCGGAAATTTTGAGCTTTTGCATCTCCCCGGCGCCCATAAACGCGAACGGCAAATAGCAAGAGAAACCGTAACAGACGGCATCAAGCGGATAGACAACAAGCGCGGCGCCAGCAGCCACCAGGAAAATCCGTTTTTGGCGCTTGTCCAGCCTGAAACAACGGAATTCCAAGGTGAAGCATATGTAGTGAACCTCGTTTACAGCGGCAATTTTGCCGGAATGGTGCAGCAGGACCAGTTCGGCCAGGTACGCTTTGGAATCGGGCTGAATGATTTCGGGTTCAGCTGGGCGTTGGAGCCGGGTGACACTTTTTATTCCCCTGAAGCGGTGATGGTATACAGCAGAGACGGGCTGAACGGGATGTCGCAAACGTTTCACACGCTCTACCGCCGCCACCTTTTGCGCGGCAAGCATAAAGATGCGGAACGCCCTGTATTGATCAATAACTGGGAAGCGACCTATTTCCGATTTCATGATGAAAAACTGCTTGAACTCGCCGACGAGGCGCAAAAGCTCGGCATTGAGCTATTTGTACTGGATGACGGCTGGTTCGGCCACCGGGACAATGACCGCAGTTCTTTAGGGGACTGGTATGAATACGCCGAAAAAATAAAGATGGGGCTCAAAAACCTGGCAGAAGAAATCCATAAACGCGGGATGCAATTCGGCCTCTGGTTTGAACCGGAAATGGTTTCGCGGGACAGCGACCTTTTCCGTGAACATCCGGACTGGGCACTGCAAATTCCGGGCCGCGGGCTTTCTGAAGGGCGCTCCCAATATGTGCTCGATTTTAGCCGTAGGGATGTACGCGAAAATATTTTCCGGCAGATGACAGACATTCTGGATCATGTCCATGTTGATTACATCAAATGGGATATGAACCGCCATATGACAGAAGTCCATTCCGCCCTGCTGGAGCCGGAAAACCAGGGAGAAACCGCCCACCGCTATATGCTCGGGCTGTATGACTTTTTAGAAAAGTTGACATCGCGTTATCCTGATATTTTGTTTGAAAGCTGTTCCGGCGGTGGCGGGCGTTTTGATCCGGGCATGCTGTATTATATGCCGCAAACGTGGACGAGCGATAATACCGATGCGGCCGACCGTTTGAAAATCCAGTATGGCACAAGCCTCGCCTACCCACCGGTTACGATGGGCGCGCATGTCTCGGCCGTTCCGAACCACCAAACCGGCCGGGTTACGCCGTTATCGACGCGCGGTGACGTGGCAATGGGCGGCAATTTCGGCTATGAGTTGGATTTGACAAAATGCACGGAAGATGAAAAAGCAGTGATCCGGGAACAGGTTGCATTTTACAAAGCACACCGGCAATTGTTCCAGTTTGGCCGGTTCTACCGCCTGATAAGCCCGTTTGAAGGCAACAGCGCCGCCTGGCAATTTGTCTCACCGGACCGCAACCATACCATTGCCTATTTTTTCAACGTACTGTCTGAAGCAGCCGGCCAGTTGAAAATATTAAAACTGGCAGGCCTTGACCCGGACAAAAACTACCGGCATATTGAAACAGGCAAAATCTACGGCGGCGACGAACTGATGAACATTGGGCTATATTTGCCATTGTTTAACAAACAGGACTTTGCAAGTTACAAGGCGGAGTTTGAGGTGGTGTACGAGTAAAAATACCTCCCCTCTGCCCGGGCAGAAGACACTGAAAAACGGTGAGACACTATGAATGGCGCGGTGTCTTGCCGTTTTCTCTTGGACTTTTTCAGCGGCTTTTCTCCTCTCCTCTATTCATTTTTGTTATGAATGAATATAACAATTTTTTATTTTCATTTTTTTCTCTATTTCAGTATAGTATACATAAAACCAGTCTTAAAGAAAGAGGGTTCAACTATGGATGCATTTGTAGACGCATTCCGTTCTATTCCTACCACATGTATATCAGATGCTATGGATGGCTTGAATAACTTGCACCCGCGGATTAAGCCATTGAAATCTTCCTATTTTCTCTGCGGCAAAGCTTTTACTGTTAAAATGCCGGTGGGTGACAATTTAGCCGTCCTAAAAGCCATCAGACATGCACAACCTGGCGATGTTCTTGTCGTGGATGCAAAGGGGGATGAGTACAGAGCCATTGCTGGCGACTTTGTGGTCGGGATGGCAAAAACTTTAGGCATAAGCGGGATCGTTGTGGACGGCGTCATTCGCGATATAGATGGCGTTAAAAAACTGAACTATCCTGTTTTTTGCAGAGGCACAACTGTGGCCGCTAGCGGAAAAAGCGGTGTTGGCGAAATAAACGTCCCCATTTCCTGCGGGGGAGTAGCCGTACATCCCGGGGACATTATCGTGGGTGATGCGGACGGAGTTGTTGTGGTCCCGGCAGAAAAAGGAGAAAAGATATTGCAAAAAGCACAGGAAAAAATGAAAAAAGACCAGCTTAGGGAAGAATCCGTCTCCGAAAACAAAGAAGAGATCATCAAGTACTTAGACTCCATGATCTCAAAATCATAAGCTGCCTGTCTCTAGCACTATTGGGTTGTTGAACCACAGGAGATGCTCCCTGCCGGAAAAAGCAGCCGCCATGCAAATGGATGTGTGGCTTTGAAATTAAATTCACTTTATTCTATAAAACAGGGAAACATTGTTATTTTGCCACCGGCTGCAAACACCATGCAGATGGATAAGTGGCTTTAAAGTTAAGTTCACTTTATTCTATAAAACGGGCGATACATTGTTATTTTGCTACCGGCTGCAAACACATGCAAATGGATGCGTGGCTTTGAAGTTAAGTTCACTTTCTTCGTTAAACCGAGCGAATCATTGTTTTTTCGCTGTCGGCTGCAAACACATGAAAATGGATGCGTAGTTTTGAAGTTAAGTTCACCTTCTTCGTTAAACCGAGCGAATCATTGTTTTTTTGCTGTCGGCTGCAAACACATGAAAATGGATGCGTAGTTTTGAAGTTAAGTTCACCTTCTTCGATAAACCGAGCGAAACATTGTTTTTTTGCTACCGGCTGCAAACACCATGAAAATTGTTGACTTAACCCCGATGCAAAAGCTTAAGTCTGTTTTACACGACATACGGCGGACTGGCCAAATGCTTCATAGTTGATATTCATTTGCCAGTTTCCTGAACGCTGCAAGCGACCGTTTCACTTTCTCTGTCGGGATGCAGTAGGAAATCCGGAAGTAGCTCGGAACGCCAAACGTATCAGAAGGAACGAGCAGCAGGTCATATTCAAGTGCTTTTTTGCAAAATGCCACAGCATCCTCTTCCAAGGCTTTCGGAAACATGTAGAATGTACCACCTGGCTTTGTGATGGAAAAACCCATATCGGTCAAGGCATCGTACAAAATATTCATGTTGGTTTCATAGACTGAAAGATCCGCCGTGATGTCCAGCACTTCGGCAACAGCGAGCTGGATGATTGACGGCGGGCAGTTGTGGCCGATGCCGCGTGAGATCTGGCCGCACATATTGACAATCAATTCCGCATCCGGGCAGTCCGGGTTCACAGCCACGTACCCGATCCGCTCGCCTGGCAGCGACAGCGACTTGCTGAAAGAGTAGCATGTAATCGTGTACGGATGATATTTTGCAACGTACGGGGCCTCTACACCCTTGAACACAATTTCCCTGTACGGTTCATCTGTAATGATATAAATCTCATGCCCGAATTCCCGCTCTTTTTCTTGCAAAATCTGCGCCAATTCCCGGATCGTAGCTTCAGAATAGACAGCGCCTGAAGGATTGTTTGGCGTGTTAATTAAAACGGCTGCCGTTTTGGGCGAAATCATCCGGCGGAACGCGTCAAAATGAATTTGAAAATTTTCCGTATCAGCAGGAACAACTTTTAACACCGCGCCCGTTTGATTGACGTATGGCACGTATTCCGGAAAATACGGCGCAAACGTGAGCACTTCATCTCCCGGTACGGTTACCGCCCTTAAAGCGTGTGCAATGGCGCCGGCTGCCCCCGTAGCCATAAAAATATGTTCTTTCCGGTACGGCATGCCAAACCGCTGTTTTAAGGAATCTGCAATTTTTTCACGGACTGAATCAATCCCAAGGCTCGGGCTGTAGCCGTGCACCGCCGGGTTTTTCGCAAGTTCCATAAGTTTTTCGGTAAAAGCTTGCGGGACCGGCACGCTCGGATTGCCAAGGCTATAGTCAAAAACATTTTCAGACCCGATTTCCTTTGCACGTACTGCCCCGTATTCAGCAATTTCCCGGATGACCGATTTCTGGCCAAGCATCCTTTTGAATTCTTCCGCAATCATGTTTTTCTTCCTCCTGAACATCAATCCTATGTATAGATATAACTATAACATATTTTGAGCCCGTTATGATGAAATTTTCTAAATTTGCTTTCTTGTTTACAGTATAACAGTGTTATGTTATATTAAAAATAGCAAAGGAGTGGCGAAAATGGATGAAGACTTAATTTCCAAAAAAGATCTGCTCGAACAAACCGGCATCTCCTATGGGCAATTATACCGGTGGAAACGGAAAAACCTGATTCCGGAAGACTGGTTTATCCGCAAATCGACGTTTACCGGGCAGGAAACCTTTTTCCCCCGCGAACGCATTTTGGAGCGGATTGAAAAAATACAGGCGATGAAAGAAAACCTTTCGCTTGATGCGCTTGCCGAAATGTTTGCACCGGGCGGCGGGAAACGGATCAGCAAGGCAGATATACTGAAACGGGGTATTGCCTCCGATTTTGTACTAAATTTTTACATCGAACAAACGCAGGCGCAAGAACAGGCTTTTCCTTTTGAGGAAGTGCTCTCCATTTTTTTATTGGAAAAACTTTTGCACGGCGGGGAGATTTCCCTTGAGGAAGGAAAAATGCTGGTTGGGCTCTTGCAGGATGCAGAAAAATCTTTTGCAACGGAAGGCACAAACGTATGGCTGATCCGAAAGTTCGGCGTTTCCACCTGCTTTTTGACAAAAAAGGCAGAAGATATTTTGTTTGACCGTGAAGCAAAAGTGATTGTCAGCCTTGATCTGATGGAGTTATCAGCAGAATTAAAAGGAAAATGGCTATAGGAGGCGGGCAAAAGTGGGAAATCTTGTCATAAACGGAGTCGCATCCTCAAACGGCGGGACTTTTGACGACGTCATCGTGAATGGAAAAGGAACAGTGAATAGTGAAATCAAGTGTAAAAATTTGGAATCAAACGGAATAGCGGTTTTTAAAGGAAACATTGTTTCACAAAATGCCACTGTCAATGGAACGGCAACCTTTCACGGTAGTCTCTCCAGTAAAAGCATGGAGGTTTCGGGATCGGCCAAGTTTTTGGATGATGTCCTGGCAGAAAATCTTCACGTATCCGGGAATGCAAAATTTGGCGGCAAAGTGAAAGGAACGGAAATCCTGCTTGAAGGGAATGTGTCTGTTGCCGGAGATTGTGAAGCCGAGGAAATCAACATCCACGGCACCGTCAAAATGGAAGGCGAACTGAATGCCGAAAAGATTGAAATGAACCCGTTGTGGCGCTGTTTTATCCGTGAAATGGGTGGGCAGCAGATCACGGTGAAAAAAGTCAATTCTATTTCAAGCTGGTTGAAGCCGTTTACGCCCACGGGCCTCACGGTTGACAGTATTGAAGGGGATGATATTGTGCTTGAAATGACGACAGCGAAAGTGGTGCGGGGCGCCCGTGTAAAAATCGGTCCAAAATGTGAAATTGATCTTGTGGAGTACAAAGATACGTTTGAAAAAGACAGCTCAGCGGTTGTGAAAGAATACCGGAAAATATAAAGAAAGGCGTGCAGAACATGGAGAGAAATCCTTTGATTGTGAATGGTTCGGGCGCTTATGGCGGCGGATTGTACGGAAATGTTAAAGTGAACGGGGAAGCGGAAATTGTCGATGCGCTCGATTGTTTGAACTTGTCGATCCGCGGTACAAGCAAGGTAAGCGGCAATACAACCGCCAAAACGATTTCAGTTTTTGGCGAGGGGATATTTGCCGGCAGTGTAGAGGCAGAGAAATTGAAAGTTTCAGGCAGCTGCCGGATTGAACGGGATGCGGAAATCAAGACCAGCCTTGTACGCGGGGAGATGGAAATTGGCGGCCGGTTCAGCACGGAAAAAGCAGAGATCAAAGGGTCGCTTGACGTCAAAGAAGATGTCGAAGCAGAGGCTTTTATTTCAAAAGGAAAGTTTCTAGTTGGCGGCCTGTTAAATGCGGAAGAAATTGAAATTGCGTTAAAGTATAGCAACAGCCGCGCGGGAGAAATCGGCGGGAAGAAAATTGACGTCCGCATGCAAGGCGGGCTTCCCGGCATGTTTGGGAAAAAACGGCATCTGTTGCAGGCTGATATCATCGAAGGAGATCAAATCTATTTGGAATACACTGAAGCCGGCACGGTTCGCGGGGAAAATATCGAAATCGGCCCCGGCTGCAAGATCGGTTTAGTGGAATACACGGGAACGCTGAACATTTCAAATGAGGCAGTGGTCGAAAAACAACAAAAAACAGGAGCCCATTCTTAAACTGGGAGCTGAATTTGCTCCCTTTTTTGTCTCCCGCTGCCTGATGAAGACATTTTGGACGCGGATGTTTCGCGGCACACAGGCATTTGGATTGGGGGCCGGGCCAAGTCTACGTTAAGAAAGCGGGGGGAAAACGACAATCTTGACTTAGAACCCCTCTAATTGAACAAAAGCTCAACGCTCCCGAGTGGTTTGTCTAGTTAGAAGGTCCAATTAGACAAAAGCTCCCCGATCGGCGTTCGTTTTGTCCAATTAGCGAGGTTAACTGGACAATAGCCCCACGCTCCCTGAGTGTTTTGTCCAGTTAGAAGTTTCAATTAGACAAAAGGTCCTGCACGGCGTTCGTTTTGTCCAATTAGCAGGGTTAACTGGACAAAAGTTCCCCGCTCCCGAATGTTTTGTCTAGTTAGAAGGTCCAATTAGACAAAAGTAAACCGTGGGGGTTCGTTTTGTCCCATTAGCGGTGTTAACTGGACAAAAGCCCCACGCTCCCCGAGTATTTTGTCTAATTAGAAGGTCCAATTAGACAAAAGCTCCCCGACCGGCGTTCGTTTTGTCCAATTGGCTGACCTGCGTGAAGAAGCGAGAAAAAAGATATTCCGGCGTTGTCAAACTCGCTTTTGTTCCTCTTGAACCCTGCAGCCCAACCTGTTTCGCCCCCTATTCCGATCGCGGCCACTCCCTTTTTTCCAAATAACGGAAGCCCCACCTTCTTGGCAATCCTGTTTTTTTCTTGAACGGCATGCTTCCCAAATGAAAAGGCAGTGCGATGAACGGGTACTTCATCGCACTGCCTTTAGTTTGGTATTACAGGGGACCCAACCATGCCGCATCCTGTATACATTTTCACATTCGGGGGGTAACTCCCCAATGTATGAATGGAGTTTTCAGCCTTTTCCCGGCTGCCGGAGTGTGATGTTATCAGGATGCCTGTCGTCGGCTCCGTGACAGATACAAATCTTTGTTAAGATTTGCTGCTTTTAAAGCTTGTGCCTTAAAAGATCCGTAACTGATCCGGCTTTCCTTTGCCTTACCATATTCTTTTGCCTGAAAGTTCATTGACATTTCATTTGACTGTTCAGCACTTTTTCTCATGAATGAATTGCTTTGCGGCCTTTTCCTTTTGAAAACTTTCCTTAGAAAACTTTCATCGTCGGAAACTGGTTCCCCAATTGCTTTCATTCATTTACTCAAGTGCCTGGAGTTTCCATGATGCTTCAAATCACTTTTTCGGCAATCGTTTATGTTCCGGCAAAAGGTTTGCTTTTCAGCTGCTTGAACGGGCGGAGAGCATTCGCCAATTCCTTTTTAGTGGACCGGTTGCGCTCACCGTTCTGGGCTTTTCGAAATATACGCGTGAAGACGGAACCAATCGGGATGGTTGAGTCTCCTGCAATCCCAAACTGTAAGGGCTTTCCCTCCTTACACTTGTAGTATAGCATGGGCAGCCGGAAAAAGCTGTGTCGAAATTGTTAACGTTTTCACATTTTGAAAACTAAAAGCAGTGCGGACGATCGCACTGCTTTCCGTCGTTAAACCAGTTTATGCGCATACCATTTGGCACCTTTGAAGCGGTTCATAAAAATGAGCCCGCGCACACCCCATTCGGCAATCATCGCGACCCAGACGCCAATGATGCCAAAACCGAATGTAATCCCTAAAATATAGCCGAGTATGACCCGCAAAAGCCACATTGACAGCAGCGAAGCGACCGATGTAAATGTTGAGTCACCTGCTGCCCGGAGCACGGCCGGCATAATAAAACTTTGCGGCCATAACAGCGGCTGCCCAAACGCAGAAATCAGGACAATCGTAAAGATCGTCGGAATAATTGAGTCAGGCGGATTAAACAATTGCATCATGACAGGGAAAAACGGCAAAAGAACCGCTGTCGTTACAACATAAAGTAGAGAAGACAAAACAATAAACGACTTTGCAAATTTCCGTGCGTCATCGATATTCCGCCGGCCCATGCATTGTCCGACAATCGTTACAATCGCAATGCTAAGCGCATTCGGTCCAATCTGGAAGAGCAGCGTGATTGAACTTGCGATCGCATTTTCCGTCAACGCCAATGTCCCAAGCTGCACAATAAATGTCTGTGTCAGCAGTTTCCCGCCGTTAAAAAAGATTTGTTCCGCCGCAAACGGGATCCCGATAAACATCACTTTCTTCAATAAAGAAAAATCAAGGTGAAGCGCATTTTTTATTTTAAAACGAATCGTCTCATTGTACTTCATAACGTAAAAAATGGAAGCGATCATACCGAAAACTCTTGCGCATAAAATGGATGTCACAAGGCCGACGACGCCCATATGAAAAATGGTAATAAATACAACATTGAGCACGGTATTCGTTAAGTTCATAAACAGCGACAAGCCGAGGCATGGCTTTGTTTCTCCGACGCCGCGCAAACCGCCCAGTACTGCCTGGAAAATCGCAATAAAAGGATAGGAGAGACAGCTGCCAATCAAATAAATTCTCGCATTATGAAAAACGGCTGCATCTGCTTTCCCGAACAGTAAATTGAGTGTCGGCGTGTTGAACACAATCACAAACACGGCAAGCACGACCGAAAAAATAGCAACAGCAGAAATGGCTTGTGTCGCCGTCTTTGACACCATTTCTTTATTGCCGATTCCTTTATACTGGGCAACAATCACCGTTCCACCGGTTGCGATTGCAATAAATACGTTGACAAGGAAAATATTCAATGAATCTACCATGTTTACGGCACTGACAGCACTAACGCCGGCAGAACTGATCATCGCCGTATTTAGAAAACTCATTAAGATCAAAAACGCCTGATCCACCAAAATTGGGATAATAATGCCAATAACTTCCCGATAATCTATAGAATCCCCCGTTAAATATCTGTTCAGGTAAAAAGTAGACTTCTGCTTGAGTTTGACAGCTTTGATTTCCATAAGACCTCTCTTCTTCATTTTGCGGGCTTTTTCATCCGTTCTTTTGAATGCAACCCATATTATATCACCTTGATAAAAAGAGTAAAGCTTTTTCGCCTAGCGAAATTTACGATTTTGTGAATAGCAGGCAACCCGGAAAATAAGCGCCAGCACGCCAAATGAGGCCTGTAAAACTGCATTTTTCCATTGATAGCCATTCAAATTTTGACGCTTCATTTCCATGGTGATACGATAGATATGTAAGGGGTTACATAAAACGCGAGAAAGGGCGTATGATGATGAACTTTCAAAATATCACCATTGCAGGGAGCGGCGTACTCGGGAGCCAAATTGCCTATCAAACGGCTTTTAAAGGCTTTCATGTATATGTTTATGATATTTCTGCCGAGGCAATCGAACAGGCAAAAGAAAGAATTTCCGGGTTGAAGGCCCGGTACCAGAAAGATCTTGGTGCAACAGAGCAAGAAGTGGACGCAGCCTATCATAGAATTTCTTTTTCTGATGATCTGGGACAAGCTGTAGCCACTGCCGATCTGGTCATTGAGGCCATTCCGGAAGTGGTTTCCATTAAAAAGGACTTTTACCAAAAGCTTGGAAAATTGGCACCAGAAAAAACGGTCTTTGCAACGAACTCATCGACCCTGCTGCCAAGCCAGTTTGCAGAAGCAACCGGCCGCCCGGAAAAATTTCTGGCGCTCCATTTTGCCAATGAAATTTGGAAATACAATACAGCAGAAATCATGAAACATCCCGGTACAGGTGAAAAAGCGTTTCAGGATGTGATCGCATTCGCAGAGGCAATTGGCATGGTGGCGCTGCCTTTGCACAAAGAGCAGCCGGGCTATATTCTGAACTCATTACTCGTACCGCTGTTGGAAGCAGCCCAAATACTGCTGGTAAAAGGGGTTGCCGATCCGGAAACGATTGACAAAACATGGCGCATTGCAACAGGCGCCCCGGCCGGACCATTCCAAATTCTGGATGTTGTCGGCATCAACACCGCCTACAATATCAGTTTGGCAAAAGCAGAAACTACCGGCGATGAACTGTATAAAAAAATAGCAGACTTGCTGAAAACGGAATACATTGACAAAGGCAAACTCGGAAAAGAAACAGGAGAAGGCTTTTACAAATATTCTTCCACCGAATCCTGATGTAAAAGAAGGACCCGCACAAAGCGGGGCCTTTTTTATTTTGTCTTGCTTTTATAGTGATCCCGAAAAAACTTAATTCAAAAGCCACAGCCATAGATAGAAAAGAATCAACCTGTATCTGGTAAACATTGCAGCACTTACTGAATGGGCCGGATAAAAAGCAAAAACGGATTTGTTCGGCAAGCCCTGTTTAATGCACGGCAATTTTCTGCCCGTGGAAAGCCAAGTACTGGACGGCTTCCGGCGGGGCGATTTCCTGCATCATGTCGACAAGGCGCTGATGATGTGTGAAAAAGATGATTTGCGTGCAGCTGGAAAGTTCGAGCAATACTTTCAATGTTTCTTTTGAACGTTCATCGTCGAAATGGACGAGGATGTCATCGACAATGAACGGTAGCGGCTCGTTTTCAGCTGCGTATTTTTCAATGCTCGCAAGGCGTAAGGACAGATACAGCTGGTCGGTCGTCCCGTCGCTCATCCCGTTCAGCGGCACATTCTCCCCGCCGCGCACGCCCATTAAAACAGGCTCGTCCTGCTCGTTGTAATCCACCGCCAACCCGTCAAAAGAATGAAGTGTCAGCCGCGCAAAAATATCACCCGCACGATTTAAAATCGGATTTTGATTTTGGCTCCGGTAAAATTCAATCCCCTTTTGCAGCAAAGCGGCAGCGAGTTTCAACTGGATATATTGCTCCGTCAAACTGGCGATTTGCGCATGCACGCTTTCCCTTTCCTGGCCGGCTTCAATGGCTGTCATGTTGGCGCCGCGAATCTGTTCTTCGTATTCTTTTTTGACCGCCCCATATTCCTGCTCCACCTCGGAACGCGAGGCTTCCAAACGGTCAAGTTCACGACCGGTTTCCGCCAAATCGGCGTCAATCGAATCTGCATCAAACCGGGCCGCCTCATCAAGCAATTCCTGCAGTGATTTACCGGCACCCGCATCCAGCATGTCCGCTTCGATTTGCCGAATGTCTTTTTCAAAACTTTTTTTCAGCAGGAAAGCTGTTTCAATTTGCTTTAGTTCTTCGATTGTGCTGCAGCCTGCCTGTTGGAAAAGTTCTGTTAAAACCGCTTCAGCTGCTTCCAGTGCTTCTGTTTCTTCTTTTCTCTCATTCTCCAAGTCTTCTAAACGGCGTTTGAGCTTTTTCAAAGCGGCATCGTCCTGTTGGGCATTTTGCAATAGCTGATACATCTGGCTTACGGCAACAGCGGCATTCTCCCCGTTCGATGGAAGTTGGGCCGTTTCAAGGATATGCTGCACTTTTTCTTCAAAGCGCGCCATTTTTTCAGTAACGGCTTGCTGCTCTTTTTCAGTCTGGTTGTATGCATCATAGAGTTGCATACATGTTTCATAGCGGACGAGCAGGGATTCAGCAACCGCCGGCGGCACCTCTTCCAATATTGCCGTGCCCGCGACAGCCGAAGACCAATTTGCCAGCCATGCTTCGCGTTTCTTCCCGATTTCCGCTTTCTCCGTTTGCATCTCTTCCCGTTTTTCTTTTAAATCGCGGATAGCCGTTTCGAGGCTGTCCTTCTTTGCGGCAAGATTGCGGACTCGTTTCAATTCGTTTTCTGCAAGACTTACCAGTTCCGCAAGCGGCTGCCCTTCTGAAACGGCGGCAAATGTTTTCAGCACGGCAGATAGCGCATTGCAGCAGTCCGCATGGCTATCATGAAGCGCGCGCATTTTTTCTTGCGCCTTCTCATAATCCTGCATCAAGCTTTTAATTTGCGCGTGTTTTTGCAGCCATTCCCGCATCTCTCCAGGCGTAAGCGGACGGATTTGCGCCGGCGCCCAAAGATCTTGCCAGGCGGATTCCCACGCACGCAAAGCTTCTTCAAGCCCGGATTTCTCTTTTTCAAGCTGTTCTTTTTTCCCGCGGAACTTTCTAATATCGGCTAAAAGTTTATTCTTCTCGCCGACTTTTTCCGCTTCCAGCCGCATCGTATCCGCAATCTGGTCAGCTTCAAGGACATGTTTCTCATAAACCGACGCGGCCGGCTCTCCCTTTGTATATGTTTCAGCCGTTTCAAGCCAATGGCCGGTTTCAAGTTTGGTGCGTATCAGCTGCCAGCCGGCATCCCTTAAGGCACGGACGGCCGACAGCTTTTCTTCAGACGGGATCTCGGCAATGGAATCAAGCCGGCGGATGCTTTCTTCTGAAACTTCGATGTCCTCTTTCAACCGGGAAATCCGGCTTTGCACCGAATCCAGCTGCCGCGTCAATTGCTCCGCTTCTTTTTCAAACTTTTTCACCGTTTCTTCCAAACCGGGCACCGGAAGTTTGACAAGTTCTTCCACCCCGCCATCCCATAACGGCAAAGCACGGACGGCTTCTTCCACTTGCCGCTGTTTTTGCCGGCATTCCGCGGCCAGCTCGTGTATCGCCGCTTCCACGTCTCCCGCACGGTTCACCTTGGTCAGGACGGCTTCCAGTTTTTCCACGTCCGGTAGATCAGGCAAGGCAGCCAATTCTTCCAGCTTCTTTGCCAGCTCTTTTTCCAGTTTTTCGCCTTCCCGTTTCAATGATTCATAAGCCTGGTCGAGCAACGGCTTTTGCTTGCAAAGCTCGCGGATCATTTCTTTTTGGGCGGAAGGCAGCCGGTAAAGTTCTATATTTTCAACGGCTGCACGGCCCGGGTCGATCTCCTTCATAACGGACATCAATTGGGCTTGGAGCTGCTGCTTTTTCCCTTCGAGCTCAGGCAGCATTTTTTCATCGTCTTCGTACTGTTGCACTTGGCGGTAAAGGGCTGTAATCGCGGCAGCCTGTTCTAAAATGTGTTCCGGAATGCTGATTTCTTTCATTTCCGCTTCGGTGCCCGCCAGTTGCCGGGAAATTTTGTCCAAGTTTGCCCGGGAAGCGTTCCATTTGTTTTCCGCTTCGGCACGGACTTCTGCAATATTATCCGGAAGATCCGGGACATCGCCGAGCGCTTCCAATTTTTGCAAAAGATTTTTCCGGTTTGCGATCTTCGGCAAAATCCATTTGACCCGTTGCAGCTGTTCTTTTTGGCTGCGCAGCGTCTTTATTTTTGCGGTGAGGGCGCCGAGTTCTTTTTCCAACTCCCGGTAACGCGCCTCGAAAGCTTTCCATGCCTGTACTTTCAACTGCTGCTCACTGATTTTTTTCGAAAGCTCTTTTTCCCGCTTGAGCAGCTGATTTAATTCAGGGACGGAACCGGTTTTTTTGTACAGTGCGCCTGCCTGTTTGTCAAAGTTCTCGAGAACCCGGCGCAGCACATTGATGCCCGAAGCGGCGGTGAAAAAACTTTCCCCGGCATTGCCCCCGCTTTCCAAAAGGCTTTCGCCGCCTTCACGAAGACGGACATGGTCAAGGGCAAACATGTTTAAAAACTGGGATTCCGGCATATGGTTTAAAAAAGCCGCGACCGTATTTTCCGGGACCGGGTTGCCGTCCGGGTCAAGTGCCGTATTCTTTTTCCCTTTTCTACGGGTAAACTGCAGGGCTTCCCCTTTTGTGTTGCGCAAAAGCCCTTCAATTCTTAATTTCGTATTGCCATGGAGGAAAGCGTCGTTCGTTTTTTGCGGAAATCCGTATAAAAAATGCGTAATCGAGCGGAGTGTTGTACTTTTTCCGGCTTCGTTCGGCCCGAACAGCAGATGGAAGTTTTTCTCCGGATCAAAGGAAAACATCTGATCTGTAAAATGCCCGTAAGCAAGCAGGTTCAAATAATCAAATCTCATGCCTTTTCCGCCCCCGTTTCCGTTAAGGAATAAAGAATGAAGTCTTCCACATCTTTTATCCGCTTTTTGACGAGGCCAGGGTTGGAAAAATCAAACCCGTCTTCCCCTTCTTTCAGTTCATGCGGAATGGCCTGGCGGATATCGCTGAATTCATCCAGCAGCGCTTCAAGCATCTCCTCATCTTCGGCCGTGCTGCGGATAAATTTTAGCACCGTCCCGATTGGCGATTGTTCATCGGAAAAGGCATCGGCATCGTTCAGCCCTGTTGTCTTGATTTTTACTTTCTCCACCCAGATTTCGCCGAAACCTGTCTCAAGCGCAATGGAACGCAGCTGGTTCAAGAGGAGGTCTTTTTTTGCAATCAGTTCCCTGTGCATTTTCGTTGCGCCGGCCAATTCAAAACGCACCGCCAAGTAACGCCCGTCTGCTTCCGCATATGCCTTTTCAAGCGCACTGCGGGCCGCGTCCATGAGCCCGTCCACCGTTTCGATGTCGCCCATATCAACCGGGCATAATGTCCAGCGCAACACATCAAGCGGGATGGGTTCCATCTTTTCAATCGTACCGTCTTTTACTTCCACATAGGTGCAGCCCTTTTCTCCTGTCTCCCGAATATGCCGTCCCTGGATATTTCCCGGGAACAAAATCGCGGGGTCATGCGGATGGAGCAATTCCCGCATATGGATATGGCCGAGCGCCCAATAATCATACTGCTTCTCCATCATATCTTCTATCGTGCACGGCGCGTAATTTTCATGCCCTTCACGCCCCGTCGCGCTTGTATGTAAAATGCCGATATTGAAATAGCCTTCTTTTTTCGGCGGATAGTTTTTCACAAGATTTTCTTCCACTGCCCGTTGTGCAAAACCTTGCCCGTGAATGGCGACGCCAAACGCATCAAGGGTAACCGTTTCCGGCGCTTTTACCGGAAATTCGTGCACATTCTCCGGCAGTTTCAGAGATTTCGTCATCAAATTGGCCGCATCATGGTTGCCGCGGATGAGGAAAACAGGAATGCCTTCTTTCTGCAGGCGCACCATCTGGCTTGTGAAAAAGAGGCCGGTATTGTAATCTTTCCAGTTGCCGTCATACAAATCGCCGGCAATGATGAGAAAATGGACTTGCCGTTCAATCGCCGCATCCACCAAATTTTTAAATGCTTCACGGGTTGCGCCGCGGATTTTTTCCACTGGTGCCCCCTCGTATTGCTCCAGGCCGGCCAAAGGGCTGTCCAAATGAATATCAGCCGCATGGATAAATGAAAAAGACAAGGCACTCCCTCCCAAATTTAAAAACGAGAACATTTATTTGCTATTTTAATTTTACATGGACAGGGAGGGAATGATCAAGAGAAAAACCGTTTTTCTGAAAAATTTTTATATTTAGGTAAGTTTTTTGCAAGCCGTTGTAGTTTAAACAGAGGAGTTACACCTGGCTAATTCCCAGTTTATATTGAATATCGTTCACCAGTTTTTGGTATCTTTTTTCTTCCCGGAAAACTGCAAAAACGGGATTTTCCTTTACTCTCCTACCACCTGCATCAGAAAAGGGCGGACAGTTTTAGCTGTCCGCCCTTTTCTGAATCGTCCGGTACGTGCGCGGCTTTAATCGCGGGAGATGTACGCTGCTTCTTTTGCTTCTTTTATTTTTGCATACGTTTCCGTAAGCATGACGGTGTCCTCCACAAGCCGGCTGATGCGCAAGAGGACGTCTTCATTCACAATTTCTTTCTGGTAAAAATCTTTTTCCTCTATAAAAACATAAGACTGGACAATTTGTGCCCGCATGTAAGACAAAATCGGCTTGATCTGCTGCTCGGCAATCAAATAATGTTTCGGTGAGCCGGCCGTGACAATGATGCTTGCCACCTTATCCCGAAGTGATTTTTCGGGCAGCAGGTCAAACACATTTTTCAATGTCGCCGGAATCGATGCCTGGAAAACCGGCGTGCCGATGATAAGCGCATCCGCGTCCATGACAGTTTGCGCCACAAATTTGGTATCCCCTTCGTAATCCATATAATGGCGCCCGTCGCTGAACTGCACATCGTAATCCGCCAGATCAAGGAGCGTGACTTCCGCGTTTGGATATTTCCCACGGATCACGTTTACCGCGTAGTTCATCGCTGTTCTTGTTTTCGAGCCGACTCGCGAGCCCGAAAGTGCAACAATCTTCATTTATGCTCCCCCTGGTTCTTTGCTGTATATTTTTCAATGCCGGTAAAAAGTCCGCCGATTTCTCTATTTTTTCAAACAGCCTGTGCCGGCCGGGATTGACAGACTGCCGGCGTTATTGCTGTTATACCTTTTCTGTAAACTGCTGCTTTGTTCTTTTGTAACTATTATAATATGAAAAAAGAACGGTTGCACTTAATCGCGCTTCGGAATCGGCTCCGGTACATTTCAAAAGGCTGTCCAAATGAACAGCCTTTTTCTTTCCATTTATTTTTCTGTCTCTTTCAACTGATCGAGATATTGCATGTCTTCACTGGAAATTTCAAAGTCTACGTCCGCATTTTGCAGGATAAATGCCTCATGCGTCGATTTTGGGAGTGGCAGCACGCCTTTTTGCAAGCAGTAACGGATGCAAACTTGCGGAAGTGTTTTGCCGTATTTGTCTGCAATTTTTTGTATCTCGGCGTTTTCCAGAATTTTTCCTGTGGCAAGCGGCGAATAGGCCTCAACGAGAATGCCATTGTCCTGGCAGAATGCTGTCACATCTTCCTGTGTATGTCCAATGAAGTAACGGATTTGATTGACCATCGGCTTGATTTTTGCATTTTCCATCACGGCTTTCAGGTCGGAAACGCTGAAATTGGAAACGCCAATTGCCCGGCAGCGCCCGCTTTCATAGATTTCCTCCATCGCTTTCCAAACTTCAATATTTTCTTTCGTATAATCGGCCCCCTTTTCGCTCCATGGCCACGGGGCATGAATCAGATAAAGGTCGAGCTGCTCAAGGCCAAGATTTTCCATTGTTTCGTCAAATGTTTTCAGCGCTTTGTCATACGACTTGATTTCCGCCGGCAGCTTGGACGTGACAAAAATGTCGCGCCGGTTAATGCCGGAATCCCGCACTGCTTTGCCGACACTTTCTTCATTATGGTAAGCATAGGCGGTATCAATGTGGCGATAGCCGTTTTTTAAAGCAAAAGATACGGCATGGTAAGTGGTTTCGCCATTCGGGACTTGCCATGTACCAAGGCCGATTTTCGGGATCCCCACCCCATTTTCCAATACAAAAGTTTCATGTAAACTTGACATGTGCATTCCTCCCAATTTTACAAAAATGGTTTATAATACAGCATCGGCCGTTTTGGTTTCAGCCTATGTGTAGGAACAGCGCATTTTTTCCTCGCTTCCTTCACGTAGACGCACTCTATGTTAAGGAACAAGGCATTTTTTTCATGCTTCCTTCACGTAGACGCCTTCTATGTTAAGGAACAACACCTTTTTTCCTCGCTTCCTTCACGTAGACGCACTCTACGTGAAGGAACATCGATTTTTGCGCCAGCTTTCTTTACATAGACGGACTCTGCGCGCGTGGTAAAGTCCCAAAAACATGAAACTTCTGATTTTCTTGTACCCTTTTTCGAGCCATCAAGAACCGTTTTCCCGGCTGGTCAAATTCTCCGCAATCAGCCATTAGCCGAAAACTGGCCGAGCACTTTATGAAGCCAGGAAACGCTCAGGCCAAACCATTGTGCAACATCTGCATCCACATTTGCTTTTAATCCGTTTGAAGTATGGGGTTTGGCGAGCGACAGCCCGTGCTTGCCTTTTTGAAAAATATGCGACTCGAATGGAATGCCGTGCACATTCAACGCCTGCAAGAAGGCAATCGAGTTTTCAATCGGCACGGTTTGGTCTTCAAAAGTTGAAAACAGAAAGACCGGCGGCGTTTCGGCAGTCACTTCCTTGTCAACAGACGGCACCGGAAAAGCAAGGCTTTCGCTCATCGAATCCAAAATACATGGGTAGCCTAAAATCAAGGCATTAGGCTTATTTTTTCCGATCGTACCAAGTGCAGCGGCAAGATGCCCTCCTGCAGAAAAACCGGCAACCGCAATTTTTTCAGGGTCGGTATGCCAGTCTTCCGCATGCGCGCGGATCATCGCAATCGCTTCTTCCGCATCTTGTAAAGCCGCTTCAAACCGGAATGTTTCCCCGACCGAGTAGCGAAGTACAAACGCGTTGAATCCTTCCGCCAAATATGCCATCGCAACCGGTTCAGCTTCCCTGTCCGAAGTAAACCGGTAGGCGCCACCGGGAAAAATAAGCACAACCGGGCGCGCCTCGATATTGCTGAACTCAGGGGATCCATCCAGTACGTACGCCGTCAGTTCAGCATTCTGATGCGCCTTTAAATGTAAAGTTTCTGTCTTCACAACGCTCTCCTCCTTCTGCCCATTTCCGGGACGGCTTTATTTTTACAGTAGCACCGGAAATTACAAAAAACAATGAAAACGTTTCTGTATATCCTGCCCCGTTTAAAACAAAATAAGGTTGGTTTTAAAAATGAAGTGGAGGTTGAATCATGAAATTAGCCGCACATGAACTGTACGATTTAAATGAACTGGCGATGAGCTGTGTCAACTCGATTACGAACATGGCATATATGCTCCAGCATGTCCAGGATCCGGCGTTCAAAAAAATTCTTGAAAAACATTTTCCGCTCCATATCCGGGACTACAACATGAAAGTCGAATTTTTAAACAAAGCTGAAGGGGCAAAAAAAGAATTGCCGTTGTTAAAAGAAAACCAAGAGATTTCCAACATGGCACTGCAAATGGCCCCACCGGCTGTCCCTGTCCAGCCGCGGACGATGGTTGAAGATATGAACGACCGCGAAATGGCAACTGCGTATCTGTTAACGCTGAAACGGGCCGGGCGTGAATATGCATGGGCGGCGATGGACATGGCAAATCCTGAAATCCGATCGTTTTGCCAGACTGCCTTTATGATGAGCTGCGCCCACGCCTATGACATGTGGCAGTATATGGCATCGAAAGGCTACTATCCGGTTGACCAGGCAGAATCTGTGGATACGGCAAAAATCGGCGCCATGTACCAGGTTGTTCCGGAAAACCAGCCGCAAATCCAGCAGTACATGGCACAGTCCCAGAATCCGACTGCCGGAGACAGCGGGCAATTGTATCAATAATGGTTTTACTCCAGTAAGCCCGAGGGTATCAGTGATTAGCCTATTGCGGAAGCAGCTGCTTCTGCAATAGGTTTATTTTTCTATCATTTAAAACTAACTTACGTAACAAAAAGAAGAGAAGGTATTGAACTACTCTGCACAATGGAATGCCTATGAATGCCGGGCTGCATTTGATCCGGCTGATGACCGTTTCACATTTATCGAGAATGGCGTACAAAAGCTTTTTGGCTGGTCCAGAGGGGCCGGTGTTACAGCGATTTGCGCAGATGCTGGAAAAAACGCCGCACGGACATACATTCGGAAAAATGATTTCATCTCTAAGCCGATTCCTTGAACTCCTCCCCTTTTCCCGGCCATAATGTGTTTGCGGAGCTTTTGTCCAATTGGAACGCTTAACTGGACAAATCTTCAGGGGCGCACGGGGCTTTTGTCTAATTAGAACCGCTAACAGGACAGTCCTACACTGCCGCACGGCGCTTTTATCCAATTAGAACCGCTAACGGGACAGTTCTTCCGCGGCAGCAGGAGCTTTTGTCCAATTAGAGCAGCCAACGAGACTGTTCCACGCGGGCTGCCAGCGCTTTTGTCCAATTAGATCGGCTAACGGGACAGTTCTACTCCGGCCGAGTCAAGTGCTGGTTATTGTGTAAATTGCATTTGGGGCTGTGCATGGCAGTCCCTGTTTTTCATCAAAAACGAAGGGAATGGCTGATTTGTTATCTTCACTGAAACTGATCGCAAAAGCAAAAGCGGGAAATACGGATATTCTCCACGAACATAAATGGCTTTCATACTTGTACCGTACAGACGAAAAAAATGTGAACCTCGAACAAGTCGAATCATTGGAAAACCTTGAACCGAATCCGGTCCTGCACTATGTTGAAAAAACGCTAGCCATATTGGACCGCTGTTATGCAGACTTGCCCGCATCTGAAAAAGAAATCATTGAGGAAGTTTTAAGATGGAGCGAGGTGGCAAAATGCGGGTCTGCCCAAAAGCGGGAAGAATGGCGCAGGCGCGGTTTTCAATTGCGTATCCATAATATCGGATCAGCGCGGATTTATGCCCATGAACAAATGGCGGTTCCATTCGGGCAGCGTCATTTGCAAAAAGAAGACCTGATCTATACGCTCATCCTGACCCACGGCCTTGTCGGGCAGTTTATCAGGGGAGAAGTCCGCTACCGCCAGCTGTATCCTCTAATTGATTGGATCCAAAGCCACCGGTCATCTTTAAAATGGGATATCAAACGCATTTTGCTTGCCCTCAATCACTGTATTATTGAAGGGGTATCCCCCGCTATATGGGAAAAAGTCCGTGCAGAAACTTCACAAATCACAAGCTGGATTGCCGCGGGAGAAAAAAGCCGGGAGCATTCCCTTAAAGAACGGCTCAGACGATTAAGAGAATGTTCCATCCAAAAAGGCGAGGACTTTGAGGCTTTATACACAAAATGGTTCAGCAACCGGGAACTTGCCAGTATGTTTCACTTACTTTTCCAGAAAACGGATATTTGGTATGTGGAATCCGCACTGCAGGATTTTTCTTTTGAAGAATTCCTGAAAATTTTTCTTCTCGTCTATCAGAAAACAAACCTGCTTACCGTTGAGCAAATCAGTTTTGAGCCGTTGATGAAAGATATCTATTATGATTACAAAGGGAAAAAATCGGTTAATTTGTATAAAAAAAGAATTATAGAAGCGTATTTAAAAGCTTGTCCGCTAGCAGGCCTGATCAGCGGAGATACGCAGCCGAACGAACATGTTACGCTTGAACTCATTCCATTCGATTCATTGGGCAGTACAACCGGCGTCAATTTTACTTTTTCCAAACCTGGGGAAAAGCTCATCGCATTTTGCCAGGAAGCAGAAAAGTCCCCTCTCTATGAACGTTCCATACTCTTGTTGTACGATTTTTTCGGATTCCGTAAAGATGCGTTTGACAGGCTGCAAAATGAACAGCATTATTTGGCAGACATGAACAATGCCGAAGACCATAAAAAGATCATCGCAGACTTTGCAAAAGGAACGGTCATGATTGATGTTGGCGCAGGGGGCGGGATCATGCTCGATCTCCTGTCCGAAAAGCACCCGGATGCCGACATTACGGGGATCGATATTTCGACCAATGTCATTCAAGAACTGGAGAGAAAAAAGGTCCGTGAACGGAAAAGCTGGAAGGTGAAACAGGCAGATGCGCTCAAACTTTCATCTTATTTTGAGTTAGAGAGCGCTGATACAATTATATTTTCATCTATTTTGCATGAAATGTATTCCTATATCCCTTTTCACGGCCGGACATATAACCCGGATGTCGTAAAAGCGGCTTTAAAAAGCGCCTTTGCCGTGCTGAAACCGGGTGGGCGCATGATCATCCGCGACGGCATTATGACGGAGCCAAAAGACCTGATCCGGTTATTAGCATTCCGCGATCCGGACGGCTTCCGCTTTTTCACTAGATATGTTGAAGATTTTAAAGGCAGAAAAATTGATTACGAGATTACAGAGGATAATAAGATCAAACTCCCGGTAAATGACCTGATGGAATTTCTATATACTTATACATGGGGGGAGGAAGCTTATCCACATGAAGTCCAGGAACAATTCGGATACTTCACCCCATCTGAATATCTGAAAGTGATTGAAGAAACGCTCGGCAGCAGGGCAAACATCATTTGTTTCCGCCACTATCTTCAAGAAGGCTACAGCACGCACCTGCTTCCGAAAGTCAAAGTAATGGACGAGAGCGGAAAAGAAACCGCACTCCCGGACAGCACCTGTTTCATTGTCATTGAAAAGGCGGAATAAGCCTTCATCCGGACTGCTCCGTGAGAAGAGGCTGTTACAAGCAGCCTCTTTGCATCCTTCTGTTTTTTACCTAACCTATTCCATTTTACCGATAAAACATACTTTACAACTAGGATTAATTGGTTTAAAATTATGTTAACATTTTAAATTCACTGACCATATAAATGTTAGGAAGGAGCTTTTTTATGCATGAATACTATCCCGTTCTTTCGGGTGCAGAATCCTTTTTTATAAAAGGAAATGAAATTGGCATTCTCATCTCGCATGGATTCAACGGCACCCCGCAGAGCGTCCGCTTTTTGGGAGAGGCACTGGCATCGGACGGGTTTACGGTTTGCGCGCCAAGATTAAAGGGACACGGGACGCATATCCTGGACATGGAACGCTGCACTTACAAAGACTGGATTGCTAGCCTTGAAGAAGGTTATCAGCTGCTGAAACGGCATTGCCATGATATTTTTGTTATTGGCCAGTCAATGGGTGGCACACTGGCTTTGCATCTCGCGGAAAAACACCCGGATATCCGGGGAATAGTGTGTATCAACGCGGCTATCCAAAGCATTCCTGAACTGGAAAAATGCCTGGCGAAAGGACGGTTTATTCAAGAGGGCCCGCCGGATATTAAAGCAGCGGGCGTGCATGAAATTTCATATGAAAAAGTGCCGGTGGCTTCCATCCGTGAGCTTCTGTCCGTGATGTGGGAAACGCGGGAAAACCTCTCCGCCATCCATTGCCCCGCACTTTTGTTCCAATCAACAGAAGACCATGTCGTGCCTCCTGAAAATACAGAGTATATTGCCGCACATATTCATGCCAGCCGGAAAAAAATCGTACCGCTCCGCAACTCTTATCATGTCGCAACAATGGATCATGAAAAAGAATGGATTGCGGCCCAATGTTCATTATTTGTTCAAGAAATTGCGCATATCGAAACCCGTACGGAAATATGATGAGTTTTAAATCATGCTCCAAAAGAATGGGAGGATGCTCATTTGAAAAATTTTCTACGGCACGCGATAGAGAAAAAACGGCAATATTTGATAGAACAGCTGATTGCTCTTGGCGCCTATCAGGAAGATGACAAGCAGCTTTTCACCCTGACATTGACGGAACTTGAAACAGAATATGCATACTTCAGCAAAATCAGCCAAGAAAAAGAAGCGTCCGGAAGAGAATAGTTTTGCCGGCGCTTCTTTTTTGTGTATTTTTTTAAATGCCCAAAAACGGCATAGACGTTCCTGCCACAGTAAACGTGACACCTTTATTTAGGGCTTGCTGAACGAATCCAATTCTGAGTTTGTCTGCAAGCTCTGTCTCAAAATATAGCAGAATTCTTTTGCAGAAATGGGTGATTTTATCTGATTTGGCTTACGAGTGCAAGCTTTTCACCGGATTTGTTGTAAAACTAGCATTTAAATGGTTGCCAAAGCTGTCAGCATCCTTGCCAAATCTAAGCAGTTTGCTTATTCAGCTAGCTCTGTACAGGTTATAACAGCCCTACAATTTGCAGACCGTGGGGAATGCCCATGTCTTCCACCGATTTTGTAATGTATTTGGCGGCAGCCTTTACCTTTTCTTCCGCATTTCCCATTGCCACACTGTTTTTAATCATGGACAGCATTTTAATATCATTTAACCCGTCGCCAAATGCATATTGGCGTTCTGGAGGAAAGCCCAATTTTTCAACAATCTTTTCAATTCCTCTCGCTTTTGACCCGCCTTTTGGCAAAACATCGACGGAAAGCGGATGCCAGCGAATAAATTCAAAATCCGGAAACGCCTGTTCATACTGTTTCTCTTCCCCTTCTGAACAGAACAGGAGCGCCTGGTACAATTCACGCCCTTTATAATAATGCGGGTCATACGCAGGCAACCGGCCAATTTTCAAAGACGTAATGCTTTTTTCAATATCCTCGTGGTTTGGCACATTGGCCTTCATGTCTTCATGGTCCATGTAGACAAGCGGATGCTGGTGGGAAAGGGCATATGCAGTCAATTCTTCAAGCGATTGCCTGTTTAACGGATTTTTAAACAATACCTCTCCGTTCATAACAACATATTGCCCGTTATAACTTACAAAAGTATCCATCCCGAGTTCCTTCCGCAAATCTTCAAACATAAACGGGGCCCTGCCCGTTGCAATGGCTGTGACATGGCCATCGCTTTTCAGCTTATCTATCGCTTTTTTGGTTGTGACAGGCAGCTTCTTCTCATGTGTCAGCAAAGTCCCGTCGATATCAAAAAAAATCACGCTTTTTTGCTTCATATTCTTCATAATCCTTTCCCGTTCTATTTCAAGCATACTCATTTTCAGGATGCCGTTTTTTCATTAAAGATGCTGTAATGACATCATAAATCAAAAAACTCAGCAGTTCAAATAAGGTTCCGATTCTATCCGGGGTGAGGCCGGCCTGTTTTATGCTTTCAAATTCAGACGATTCGTCCGGCAACAAGACCGTCACATCCGCCATTTTTGCAAGGGTTGATGCGGGAGAAGCCGTGATGGCCACAATGTTTATACCGTGGAGCTTGGCTTTTCGGGCGGCATTCAATAAAACGGGATTTTCTCCTGATTTTGAGCTGAACAAGATGGTATCCCCTTTTTTAGGAACAGGGGAAATTAAGTCGCCAATCATCCCAACCCGGAACCCCAAATGGACCAGCCTGTTGGCAAAGACACGGAGGATCATTTCCGAACAGCCCGTTCCTGCCAAAAACAAACGATTCGACCGACCAATCACCTCTACAACCTGCTCTAATGGTTGATCGTCTACTTTACTGCACAAACTGGCATACAGTTCTAAAACCATGGCCTTTGCATCTTCCAGTATATTCACTTTTCTCCCTCCCCGTTTGATAAAGCACAAGCATCCCTTTTGCGGCACTGCTGCAGACGCCGTTTTTGTTTTGGCAGGCTGAGGTTGGCCGGGCTTTACACGCGGCAGGACGAAACTTCCCAGCCTATATCCCTATACCGTACCTCTTTCAATGAGTGTTGCTGAGATTTCCTTGTTTTTAATTTCCTTTGTCAAAACCTGGTGGACAAGGTTCCGGCCCATTTCAACAAGCGGAATATCTATCGTTGTAATATTCAGCATTCCGGCAATCGGTTCATTGTCAAATCCGATGATCGCCAACTCATCCGGAATAGAAATTTGCTGTTTGTTGCAACTGATGACAATCCCCGCTGCAACCTGGTCGCTTGTTACAAGCAATGCCGAAGGAGGCGGGTCCATTTCTTTTACCCGGCTCAAAACCCTTTCTCCATCCTCATAGTCGTAGCATTGGTCAAAAATATATTCCGGATGGTGCGGCAAATGGTATTTTTCATGGAAATCCCAATAGGCTTTATCGCGATTCCGGCTGTTGGTGCCGGATTTCCTGCCGATGCAATACCCGATTTTCGTATGGCCTTTCCGGTACAAAAATTCCAGTGCATCCATAAAAATTTTATAGTGGTCAATATAGGTTGACGATATTTCGCCGCCTTTTACACATTCACAAAGCGCAATCGGCCCGAATGGCAAGTATTCTTCAATTTTGCGCATACTGCAGGCGCGCGAACAAATGATTAAACCGTCAATTTGCTTTTGTTGCAGCATTTGTAAGGCTTCCGTTTCCCTGCTTTCCATATAGTCTGTTTGAAACAAAAGCAGTTTATGGTTATACTCCAGCGCCTGCTTTGCGATCCCTTTCAATAAAAGGGCAAAATAAGGATGATCTGTAAATGGCAACACGACCCCGATCAATTTTGTTTTCCCTTTACTTAAATGGACGGCATTGATGTTTTTATGATACCGGGTCGCTTTCACCGCTTTTAAAACAGCGTTCTTTTTTTCTTCACTCACATACGGATGATTGTTCAGCACACGGGAGACGGTCGTCACAGACACGCCGGCCATTTTCGCCAAGTCTCTAATATTTGTCATAACCTCACCTATTAAAACACTTGCGATTTTTCAGCAGGCATCCATGCTTTAGGATGGAAGTGTTTAAACCAAGCCCCTGCCAGCAGGCTCATTTTTATGTATTTATAGTGTAAATGATGAAACGCATTTCATGTCAATTTTTATTTTTGCAAAATCCGTTTCGATGTTGAAACAGAAAAGCGCCGGTGAAGATGTGGACATGCAAAAAAGGGCTGGTTGCTGCAGCCCTCCCGTTTTACCGGGGAAAAGGGGACCGGCATCCCGGCCGGCCCCTTGATCTGTTCAAAAACCCCCGTACATGCGGTTTCATCTTCTCTGCTCCAGTTCCTTCATCATCTTCTTGTATCTGTTTTCTGTAATCGGATAAAAGCTGATCAGCAAAACAGACAGCAGGATGAAAATGCCAGGGATGATGGCATTCATGTCCTTAATCGCTTGAAGGGATGAAACGGACTGGGCTACATTTGGAACATAGCCGGCCTTGTTTAAAAAGAACGCTGAAAACGAACCGGCGAGCGCAACACCCAGTTTATTGGTAAAACTCATACTCGAAATCACCACACCGTCTGCGCGGATTCCCGTTTTCCACTCTGCATAGTCCACACAATCCGCAAGCATCCCCCATGCGAGCGTGTTCAGCGGGGTGGTAAAAAACCCGGAAACAAACAGTAAAAACAAAATCAGTGGAATGGAGGAATATGCTGTAAATTGCAAGCCGACATAAGAAATCAGGGAAAGGGCTGCCGAAATCATCATGACGTTCTTCCTGTCCCATTTTTTGGACAGGCTGGGGATGAAGATATTGCTGATCAGCGCAGCACCAAAAAATAACAGCGTCCCCATAAACACCAAATCTTTGCGGTGGACATTATAGGTGAAGTAGTAAACCATTGTCGTCAATTTAATGTTAAAACCGACGGCAAAAGCCAGGAAAGAAGAAGCCAGGATGAGCAAAGGTTTATTTCGGATCAAGACGGCCAATGTTTTCTTTACACCGTGTTTTTTTCTGGTTTTATAGCGACCCTCTCCCGCACTGTCAGGAAACTGATCAAATTTAATGCAAAGCTTGCGGCCGCATAAACAAGCGCCGTGAGTTGAAATCCTTTTGCCTGGTCATCGCCGCCGAAATATTGGGCAAGCGGTGTTGCACAAGATATGGAGAGAAGAATTCCGATATAGACCAAAATCATCCTGATCGTTGTCAATAATGTCCGTTCCTGTAAATTGTCCGTCATTCTTGCAGTCAGGCTGTTTACCGGTATCGTCTGCATGCTGAATGACATCCCGAGCAAAATATAGGTCACGTATGCATAAATTCTGTTGCCCGCCACACTAAAATGGGGCGTTGTAAAACATAAAAAAGTAAACAAAGCAAGAGGAACTGCCGCCCATAATAAGTACGGCCGGGCTTTCCCCCATCTGCTCTTTGTCTTATCCATAATGACGCCCATCACCGGGTCAAAAACGGCATCCAAAACGCGCACAACAAGGAACAAAGTGCCAATGATAGCAGGTGAAATCCCGTCCACATCGGTATAATAGAATAACAGATAGGCGTTTACGAACTGGAAAATAATATTATAAGACATATCCCCGAGCCCGTAACCGATTCGTTCCGTCCAAGACAACCTGCCGCCGGAAGCGCTCTTTTGATTTTCCGCTGCATGGAATCGTACTGTTTTATCAGAAACCAACATAGGTGATACCTCCGAATGCGTTTTCAATGATTCGTTCATTCAACTGCCTGCAGAAAAACAGACATTTTGTACCGGCTTTTCCTTCAAACATGCAAATGGATGATGGATGCGGGTGGCTTGAAATTCATCGGCCAGCCCGCATCATCCTCCCCATTCTATGATTCGTGTGACATCCTACAGGCCATCATGATTTCGATCCTATTTTTCCGGTGAAACCCATCCGGCCCGCGCATGTAGATTGCAACCATTTTCTATAAAATGAACGAATGATACTACCCTTTTCCTAAATAGGGATGCCTCGCTCTTGTTATAAATGAACGGCTCAGTATTTTCAGTTGTTCGGATAAACCATGACTTTCAGGCATTCGTTCTTGAAATTCAGTGCGCGTTCCATCGCCTGATAAGTATCTTCCAAGGCATATTGATCCGTCACCAGTTTTTTCACATCCGCGATGCCGGAAGCCAAAAATTTTATGCCTTTTGGATACGTATTCGCATAACGGAAAACACCGTAAATATCAATTTCATTATCCGCGATAAATGGGACGTTCAACGGAATTTCATTTTGAGCCGGTAAACCGACAATGGCCAGCTTCCCGCCGCGGCGTACAGATGCAAGCGCTGATTGGAGCGCTGCTGGATTACCTGCTGTTTCCCAAGCAACATCAACCCCCTTGCCATTGGTGATGTCTTGAATTGCTTCATAAGGATCTTGTTCGCGAATATTGATCGCATAGGTAGCGCCCATTTCTTTTGCCGCTTCAAGCCGCAATGGTTCCAAGTCCGTTACAATAATGTTCGACGCTCCGAAGGCCCTCGCTGCCACAACAGCCATTAAACCGACCGGACCCATTCCCATAATCGCTACGGTCGATCCCGGTTGCAGTTTTGTTCTTGTGGCTGCGTGAATGCCAACGGAAAAAGGTTCAACAAGAGAAGCCTCTTCATAAGAAAGCGCATCCGGAATGGCGAACACAAAGTCTTCTCGCATTTTAATATATTGGCAAAAGGCACCATCTACAGGAGGGGTTGCCAAAAATTGGACATGTGGGCAAAGATTGTAACGCCCTTCTTTACATGCTTCACAATGCCCGCAAGTGACACCTGGCTCAACAGCGACTCTGTCCCCTACTTTAAAATGGCGGACTTTTGAACCAACTGCTGCAATTTCCCCTGCACATTCATGCCCGAGAATAAACGGCTTGTCCACTACATATTTTCCAATTCTGCCCGTTTCGTAATAATGTAAATCCGAACCGCAAATGCCGACCGCCATGACTTTAATTAAAACTTCATTTTCTTCAATTTGCGGAACAGGCAATGTCTCAATCGAAATATTTCGTGTCCCGTGCATCACTGCTGCTTTCATTGTTTCAGGTATATGGTTTGTCATCTTCAAAGTCCCTCTCTTTGAAAAACTGGATTTCCGGAATATACCGTGATGAAAGTGCATTCATTTTGGCATATTCTGTTTTCACTATTTTTATCATACAAAACGGATGAAAGGGGAACCAGCTATTGTTGCTGTATAAAAGGACAGCCGCACTGTATGTTTTATGCTTAAATTTTAGACTTCGGTTATTATATTGATAAAATATAGGAAAGGAGGTGAGGTCCTTGGCCGAACTTGAAAACCAAAAAAAGTTTTCCAGTCTGCTATCTTCCGGTGTTAAAGCTTTAAAACAGCACCCGGATTACAAGACAAATAGAGAAGCCGGCAACAAAACCGGGCAATCTTACATGGAAAAAATCGCATACAAACTAGGTGTATCCCCTAACACCGTTAAAAGCTGGATCGGCCAAATGGGATCGAAGTATATTCCGGGCCGGATCGAGGATGCCAAACTGTTCGGCATCATCTGGCTCATTCTTGAAAAAGGATGCATGAATGTAACGTGGTTCATGGAATTGCTGGAAACCACTTCCATCCCTGTCATCGAACCGGCATTGCCGGCATGGGTGGCGTCCTGCCTTAAAAAAGCAAAAACGATGAACGATAACGGGACAATCGGTACACCCCCGCCTGAGGAAATCAATATGGTCATCACCCGTCTGTTTGGAAACGCCGCTGTGCTTGAAAGCGAAGAGAAAAACAAATTTTCCGCGCACAACCTGCCCGCACGCTGGTCAGGGCGCTTTATTGGTAGAAAATCAGATTTACAAGCCATCTATCACTGGCTTCTTTCCCCTTCGCCTGTTTGTTCCATTACAGGGTGGGCCGGCGTGGGAAAAACGACGCTCGCCCTTGAAGCCGCTTATGCTTGTGCAGGGGAACCGGGTGAAGAAGCGGCAAATGTCTCTGATAAGTGGCCCGCGTTTCACTGCATCATTTGGTTCAGCACCCATTTAACAGGGTTAAGTTTCAATGATTTTTTAAATACAATCGCTTACCAGCTTGGACTGACAGAACAAATCGATAAACCCGTCATGGAAAAACGTTTTGCAGTGCGGCATGCTTTACAGCTTTTTTCCAGGGAACAGCCGATACTGCTTATTGTGGATAGTATGGACGCCGCTGAAAAAGAGGTGCTTGAATTCATTATCAACCTCCCTCAAGGCGTAAAAGCAATGCTGACTTCCCGTGAAAACTACAATCAAGATTATAAAGACGCTTTTCAAAATTTCACAATTGTCAAGTTAAAGGGATTAAACGAAAAAGAGGCACTTTCATATTTGTCATTTGTCATCCGCGAACATTTGCAAACCGGCAGTGCACCTAACCAGGAAGAGTTGCGGCATCTGACACCGGAGATGCAGGCAAAGCTGATCAAAGCGGCCGCCGGGAATCCAAAAGCGCTGTCCCTCTGTATTGCCTATATCAGCGACGGCGGCATTCCGGCAGAACAACTCATTCAGGAAATCGAAAGCGCCGGGTATTCATTACTGGAGTTATTTGAATTTCTTTTCGGGAGAACATGGAAGCGCATCGATGAAGCAGCCCGCCGTTTATGGCAGGTGCTCTGTTTTTTTGAAAAGCCGCCCGTTGAAGCTGCCTGGGCCGCAGCGGCAGGATTAGATGCCAGGGGCTTTTATGCAGCAGTTGAACAAATGCGGAATTATGCGCTGATCCATCCTGACCGGACAGACGGAAAATTGCGCTACCCCGCGCATCAAACCGTGATTGCTTACGGTGAACAGCACTTGTCGGAAAACCGGCAGCTGGAAAAAGAGGCGCGAAAACGATGGGCTCGCTATTATATCCATTTTTTGGATACCCATTTAAAACGGGAACAGCCCAATATATTCTATTGGCGCTATCTGCTTGGCCGGGATCTCGATGATCTGAAGCAGGAATGGACGAACATTCGCAAGGTAATGGAATGGGCCAGCCAATCAGACGAAAAGGAAATATTGATTGAATTCGTAGTTCGTACCAGCCATTTCTTAAGCAGGGTCAATCTGCCTTTACGGGTCGAATACGGGCGAAAAGCAGCTGATTTTGCTGCTGCACTAGACAAAAGCATGCTCGAAGCTTTCTTTCGGATTGATACGGTTGGATGGGCGCTGATGGAAATGAATGAGCTTGAAGAGGCGCTCATACAAATTGATGCCGGGCTAAAGCGGCTATCCGGCCTGGATGCTGGCAATGAGGATACCCGCGACTTGATGGTCTGGGGGCATGCCTTAAAATCAAGGGTGCTTCTCAAAGCGGGCGACCCCGATCAGGCAGAGGCCATTCTTAGCAAAGTCATTCCGGTCCCATCCACCCCGATGATCAGGCACCGTGTTTTATTGGTCCAGGGCGATTTATATTTGGAACGGAAAAAATACAAAGAGGCCATCCGTGCATATGAAGCTGCAAATCAAATCAGCCATGCTTACGGCGGGGAAAAGACGATTGAAGCCTATTTTAATCTCGGCATCGCATACGTGGAAAATCAGCAGTTTGAAAAAGCGGCGGCGGCATTTGAAAAGATGCTTTATCAAAAAAATAAAGCCAACCCGATTGAGTTAATGTACTATCACTACGGCATGGCCAGATTATTTGCCAAAAAAGGCGATTTGGAATACGCCCTTTATTCCAGTCAGGAAGCCCTTCATCTCGCTGCGTCATGGGAACAAAACATCAGCATCCGCGATGAAACAGAAAAATTCAATCAGTTTATAAAGAAAAAAATCCAATATCAAAACGGATGAATGGCGTCGGTCTAGGTGCCCGTGCCATAACGAGCCTTGCATCAGAGAAAAATGACAAACAGCCGGCGCAACTTTTCAACACAGACGTCACTGCTTTAGCGAAGGCAGCATACCGTACTTTTTACGAAAAACACCCGGAGCCCAGGAAATGGAATCTGCGAAAAAAGAAACAGGCTGCATGTTATAATGAACCATGGCATATATAGGAAAAAAGCAGAAAAAGGAGGGGCCTGCCGTTTGGAGGTGGAATCATGCGCAAAGCAGGCGCCCGGATTGACTTTTTGAAAAAGGAGCACAAACATGTTAAAAGAAGAAACACAACGAAGCATTACGCCTGAATACGATCCGTGGGAAGCATACATGGACATCACGACGCACGGCAAACTGACTTTGTCGAATATTGAATTCACAACGACCACTTTATGCAATATGCGCTGCGAACATTGTGCGGTCGGTTACACGCTGCAGCCAAAAGATCCGGATGCGCTGCCGCTTGATCTGCTGCTCAGGCGGCTGGATGAAATCAGCACACTGCGCTGCATCAGCATTACCGGCGGCGAGCCGATGCTGTCAACCAAATCTGTTGAAAATTACGTTCTGCCGCTGTTACAATATGCGCATGAAAGAGGGATTCGCACCCAAATCAATTCCAACTTAACAATGAAACTCGAAAAATATGTGCAAATTGCGCCTTATCTCGATGTGCTGCACATTTCCCACAACTGGGGAACTGTCCGTGATTATATTGACGGCGGGTTTGCCAACATGCGGATCAAGCCAAGCGATCAGCACGGTGAAAAATTGTTCAGGCGTATCGTGGAAAACAGCCGCGCCTTGTCGGAGATGGGCGTGATGGTTTCTGCGGAAACGATGTTAAACAAGCGCACATTGCCTTATATGGAACAAATCCATCATCAAATTGTCGAAGAAATGAAATGTGCAAGGCACGAAATTCACCCAATGTACCCAAGCGATTTTGCTGCTGATCTTGAAGTGCTCAGCTTGGATGAAATTCGAGAAGCCATCCACCATTTGCTCGATATCCGTGATGAAAGCGTGTGGATGCTGTTTGGCACGCTGCCATTTTATCCGTGCAGCCCTAATCCAGAAGACCAGGCCTTATTGAAAAGATTGTACGAAAGCAAAAATGTGACCCTCCGCAATGATCCGGACGGCCGCTCCCGCCTGAATGTCAATATTTTTACGGGTGATGTGATTGTCACGGATTTTGGCGATACACCACCGCTTGGCAATATCCAGCATGACAGGCTGCCCGACGTCTTTGAAAAATGGCTCGAAACACCCATTGCAAAATCGCTGAATTGCCATTGCCCGCAAGTCAAATGTCTCGGACCGAACATTTTAGTCAAAAATGCTTACTATAAAAATATTGATTTTACCCAACGAAAAGCAGTCATCGACATGCAGGGCGCCTCTTCCAGGATGGGCTAAAAATGGCAGAAGCATGGGGTGCGCCTGCCCCATGCTTTCTCGTAATCTCAACTACTTTTATCCTGGTTATTTTCATTCTAATGCGTTACAATACGCAACAAAGATGATTGGATGTAGCATAAAATGACTTTTGATCAGGAGGGAATAAAATTGGGTTGGTTTATCGGGATTATCATTATTATCTTGCTCGTGTATTTTTTAATCATCCGTCCTTTGATCGAGCGGAACCGCCCGCAAATCATTGAACCGCGAAGAAGCATTTACAATGGGGATGCCTATGACCCGCACCCGGAGCAAACCGGATGGAACGATGGGGGTAATGCCGGAATCGGCCGGTTTGGCATGTTTGCCGGCGGGATGGCAACAGGTGCATTGCTGACGTATTTACTGGAACAGGGCAGAATCGGTTTAGACCAGTTCGAGCATTTTCAAAATCTTGATGGCAACGATCTGTTGCAAGAACTGGAAGAGCAAAATATTTTACAACAGGATGAGATTGACCATCTCCAGGATACTTTAAGCAACTTTGAAGACAACGGCCATGACGGTCATGACGACGGAAATCATGGAGACCACGACCAGCAAGATACCGGTTTTGATTTGGCTCATTTCAGTTCCCATGAGGATCATGACGCACATGACAACGACCAGCAAGACGCCGGATTCGATCTGGCTGATTTCAGTTCCAATGATGACAATGACTTTGGCGGATGGGATAGCGGATCGGATGACAATAACTGGCTGTAAGCATATAAACAGAACAGGTGCCGCAACCAAAAGCAGATGCAAGTTATGACTTGGTGGAGGCTGGCTTCAAAAAAATTTACGGAACAGGTGCTGCAACTGCCTGTTCCGTTTCCTTATGACGGGTTTCCAGCAGGCTAACCTGCATTGGCATTTGCCCAAAGGCTTTGCAAGGGCTAGAACTTAGAAATGAGATTGGCAGCGTAGAACTATTTACAACTTTGTCCAAAGGTTTTGCAAGGGCTAGAACCTACCGCTCCGGGCAAGACAGATCCATCGCTGTTCCATTGTTTGCAGCGACAGTACCCACTCGAATCTTGGCGAAAAACATACTAGAAGCACCCGGGGATTCGGATTCCGTTTTTATCGGCCATCCCGCGGGTGCTTTGCTTACAAGGTTTACGGTTTGTACTTTTTTTCGCTTGAAGAAGTCGTTTTTTTGTCATGATCCGTTTTTTCTTCAAGCTTTTCTTCTCGCAAGTCTTCCATTGGGATCGGGTCAACTGTTTGTTCACTCATAAATTTATCATGCATGTCTTCGTTTTCTGTTGCAAATTGTTCGGGGTTGTCCATTTTCCGTTGCGATTTCTTTTTGTTTTCGTTCATTTCATATCACCTCGTATGGTTCAATACCCTTTATTTTTCCGAAAAAAACAGAAAATATCCGACGAACATGCAAAAAATAAACCGTGCCTGTCCACCCCAAGGGGCAGAGATTTTGTGTTTTTCTCGTATTCTCTGTTAATTGTTGCAATTTTTTATGATATGATAAGGTTGATGAGAAGAAAGCCGATGGAGATGATTTTATGTTTAATCGTATTCTTGTGGCAATAGACGGTTCAAAAATGAGTGAAAAAGCACTGAAATCCGCACTGAATTTTGCAAAAGAAAGGTTTACAAAAATCGGTGTCATCCATGTGGAGAAAAATCCGGTTATTCCGGAGGGGATGCCAAATGCGTCAATAGATACCCTTTATTCTGAACAGCAGAGGGACGGGGACGATTTGCTAGACCAAGCCGCCGCTCTTGCTGAAGAGGAAGAAATTGAGATAGAGAAGTTTTATGAAACGGGCGATCCCGCTGCCCAGATTGTCAGAAAGGCGGAAGAAGGAAACTATCAGCTTATCATTATGGGAAGCAGAGGACTCGGAAATCTGAAGGGGCTCATGCTTGGCAGCGTCAGCCAGAAAGTCACCCAGCTCGCCAAATGTCCGGTACTGATTATAAAATAGTCCTGTTTCAAAAGCCTGTCCAGAAATACCGGACAGGTTTTTGAAATTGAACCGGGCAAGTGCCTCTCTACATACAGGCCCTTTACGTAAACTTATTCCCCAACGGTGCCTACGTGAACTTATGGTTGGATTTTCGCATTGTTCCTTAACGTAGAACTGCTCTATGTGAACTTATGGCCGGATTTTTGCATTGTTCCTTAACGTAGAACCACTCTATGTGAACTTATGACCGGATTTTTCGTCCGTTCCTTAACGTAGAACCGCTCTATGTGAACTTTTGACCGGATTTTTTGTCTGTTCCTTAACGTAGAACCGCTCTATGTGAACTTCTGACCAGATTTTTCGTCCGTTCCTTAACGTAGAACCGCTCTATGTGAACTTTTGACCGGATTTTTTGTCTGTTCCTTAACGTAGAACCATTCTATGTGAACTTTTGACCGATTTTTTCGTCTGTTCCTTAACGTAGAACCGTTCTATGTGAACTTTTGACCGATTTTTTCGTCTGTTCCTTAACGTAGAACCACTTTACGTGAACTTTTGACCGGATTTTTTGTCTGTTCCTTAACGTAGAACCATTCTATGTGAACTTTTGACCAATTTTTTCGTCTGTTCCTTAACGTAGAACCGTTCTATGTGAAATTACTATCAAAAATTTCGATTCTTTCTCGTTCCCCCCTTATAAAACGATCAAGCTGGGTTATGTTGCACAAACTTTCAAGAATTACCGCGGACCCTCACAAACCCGGACAAACATCCAAAAAGCCTGCCGGAACCCGTATATCTACCGTTAAAAAGTATGTTTCATTGATTTGCGGAGAATCAGGGAGATTTCAATTTTTTTACAAATCGTTAAATAGTGCATCATCATGATAAGCAATGTTCCCGTATTCATAGCGATGATGACGCCGGCCATTTGGTACTGGGGATTTGAGCCAAGATAATAAATGAGGCAGTACGTAACCATTGTTGACCAAATAAAATGCGCGAGGGCATCCCTGACCAGGCCGAGGCCGATTAAAAACGCCTGCATCGGAATGACAAAATAGTGAAACAGAAAATACGGCCATAACAGACGGACATAAACGGCGGCGGCAGCCGAATGGGAAAACAAAGTTGTGAGCGGCACGGAAAACACCTGAATGACAATGACAGCCGGAAGCCCGTAAAGAAACGTCATCATCATCACCTGCTGAAGCAGTTTCTGCAGCTTTATGCCGTCTCTTTTGGCATAAGCTTCCGAAACAGTCGGAATTAATACGGTGGACAGGGAATGGGCAATAAAGGCCGGAAAAAATCCGATCGTAAAAGCGACGCCGGCCACCAGTCCGAAATGTTCGTTTGCCATCCCCTCCGTCATCCCGGATTTAAGCAATACCCATTTGATAAAAAATGGTTCAATCGCATTTGTGACGGCATGAAATACGCGCATGCCCGTTGTCGACAAGGAAACAGAAAGAAGGCTCCTTCTGATTTCCTTTCCCCCCATTGGAGCCTGTTCTTTTTTCTTGAGCGTCCGCATTTGCAGCACAAACATATGAAAAAGATACAGCAGCACAATCAAGTCACTACCGACAAGTGTGCATATCGCGATAAAAATCGACATTTGCACGTCAAATTCCATCCAATGAAATAGCAAGACAAGCAGGATAAGCTGCATCATTTTTCTCAGGAAGTTGGCAGCAGCAATCTTCCCCATTTGCTGGACACCCATAAAATAACCTCTCGCAATTGAGGAAAAGGCGATCATCGGGATAAGCGCAATGATCAGCCAGCGAAGATACGGGTGGTAATGATGGAAAATTGGAAGCGCCGGCAGCAGCAATGCGACTGCCGCCATGAGCAACAGGACAAACAAAGATGCCAGCCGGATTGTAAACCTCAGCATATCACGATGATATTTTTCTTCCTGTTCCGCAACAAATTTTGAAATGGAGATGGGCAGTTCCATGCTGGCGATGGTGACAATTAGAAAAATGGCCGGCAAAATAGACATGTATAGCCCCATGCCGTGCGCCCCGAGTTCATTTGCAAGTACCATATTGGTTAAAAATTCAATGCACTCTCCGATGAAAGCAACGCCAATCAGCATAAATGCCCCTTTAAAAAACACTGCCATGTTCTTCCTCTTCTCCTTATCAAGAAAAACTTTTTCAATAATAAAGGATATGAGGCAAGCCTGGAGAATCATTACAAATAAATTAACAGAGATGGGAGAGGCTCCTGTGACAGAAGAAAACGTGATTCGTCAAAAACAAATGCTCGTAACAAAAGAAAGATTAGTGACAGATTTTCGCAAGCTTGGGCTGAAAGAAGGTATGGTGGTTATCGTCCACTCGTCTTTAAGCGCGCTCGGCTGGGTTTGCGGGGGAGAGGTTGCCGTCATTCTGGCTTTAATGGAAGTGGTGACAGAGCGTGGCACCATTGTGATGCCGGCCCAAACAGCGAATAATACCGACCCCGCCTTTTGGGAAAACCCGCCCGTTCCGGAAGCATGGTGGGAAGAAATCCGCCGCTCTATGCCTGCATTCGATCCCGCCGTCACGCCGACTTACGGCATGGGCCGGGTTGCCGAGCTTTTCCGGACGTTTCCGGAGGTTTTAAGAAGCCATCATCCGACCTGTTCGTTTACTGCCTGGGGACGGGATGCAAAATCGATTTTGAGCGGGCACTCGCTCGACTTCCCGTTCGGGGAAAAGTCCCCGCTCGCCCGGATTTATGACCGGGATGGCTGTATTTTGCTGCTCGGCGTCGATTACCAAGTCAATACATCCATGCATCTCGGCGAATCCAGGTCCAAGCATACAAAACGGTGTACGCAGAGTTGCGCGATGACGATAAACGGAAAAAGGGTCTGGCAATCCTATGAAGATTACGAGGAAAACTCCGATTTATTCAATAAAATTGGCCGCGCCTTTGAACGCAGCCATCAAGTAAAAACTGGTTTTATTGGCGCTGCTCCGTCAAGACTTATCCAACAGCGGGCGCTCGTCGACTTTACCGCGCAATATTTGGATGAGTTATACACGGATACGGAAAAAGCGCACCACTAGTTTTCTGATTTCCTTTTCGGGTAGGCCCCAACGTGCACAACAGACCGGCTTGCTGCTATTGATACGCCAGCATCGGGTTGCCCCAATCTGCGCCTAGCACAACTTCGGCAGCGGCCAATTGATCCATCAGCGTTAGGTTTGCTGCCTGCCGCTATCGATATATCAGCTTCGGGCGACCCAATCTGCGCTCAGTACAACTTCGGCAGCGGCCAATTGATACACCAGTGCCAGGTTGCTGCTCGCGGCTATCGATACACCAGCGTCGGGCGACCCAATCTGCGCTTAGCACAGCATCCGCAGTGGCCAATTGATACATCAGCGTCAGGTTGCTGCTCGCCGCTATCAATACGCCAGCATCGGGTTGATATATCTTCATTCACCCGTTTCCTCGGCCGCTTGTGATTTCGCATGTACGCAGTCGATTTGCACAGCACACTCCTTTGCAATTAAGAACCCGTAATCGTCCCGCCGTTTACATGCAGCACCTGCCCTGTTACATAGCTGGAATCACGGGATGCAAGATAAACATAAGTCGGAGCCAGTTCGTACGGCTGGCCGGCCCGCTTCATTGGCACATCACGGCCAAATTTGGCAACCTGTTCCGGATAGAAGCTTGCCGGAATCAGCGGTGTCCAAATCGGCCCCGGTGCCACCGCATTGACCCGGATGCCCTTTCTCACCAGATTTTGCGACAAAGCCCGGGTGAAAGCCACAATTGCCCCTTTTGTTGCAGAATAATCGATCAGATTTTGATTTCCTTCATACGCCGTTACAGAACTGGTAAAAATGATCGAGCTGCCGGCTTTTAAATATGGCAATGCGGCTTTGACCAAGTAGAAAAAACTGTGAATATTGTTTTTAAAGGTAAAATCCCATTGTTCATTCGTAATATTCAGCAAGTCCTTCTGCACAAACTGCATGGCGTGATTGTTCACAAGCACATCCAGATGCCCGAATGTATCCACCGTTTGCTTCACAACGTTTTGGCAATGCTCCGGATCTTTTAAGTCCCCCGGAATCAGCAGGCAACGCTGCCCGAGCGCTTCAATCCTCCGCTTTGTCCGGACGGCATCTTCTATTTCATAATTGGAATAATACGGAATCACGACATCCGCGCCTTCTTTTGCAAACGCAATCGCGGTAGCTGCGCCGATCCCGCTGTCCCCGCCGGTTACAATCGCCACTTTATTTTCAAGCTTTCCAGATCCCTTATAGGACGGGTCTTCAATCAGCGGGCGCGGGTGCATCAGTTTTTCAATCCCTGGCTGTTCCGGCTGGTGCTGCGGCGGAAAGGCATATTTTTGCGGATGATTGCGGTAACCCGGTTCCGTCCGGGAAAAATACATATCTGGCTTCTGCCAATACAAATGGACCACCTCTTTATCCAGGCTTTTTCCATTCAGTGTATTCGCCTAAAAGCCGGTGGGTGACAATTAATTTCCTTCATTTGCCGGCACTTTTTCCATCACAATCTCTTCGAAATGTTTCACAAGCGCCAGTTCCGGATCGATGGCAAGCGGGTCGTGCCAAGCCAGCCTGAGATAGGCTTCCGCGATCCATTTTTGCCGCTGCCCGGCCAATGCGTCTTCGAGGGCTGTGACACTTTCATATATTTTGACCATTTGCCTGGCTACTTTTTTACAATGGTACGTTTGCGCGGCTTCCTCTTTCGTCTCCATGACAAAACGGCAAGTTTCTTCGAGTTGGTCCAGTCCGGCAGATAGCCATGTACCGGCCTGCAGCTGATCTATTTTCTCCCGCATCATGCCGATAAAAATGTCATGCACTTTAAATTTCCGCATCAGGCGGAGCACTTCAAGGCCGAGAATATTGGCGGTCCCTTCCCAGACAGTAAGCACCTGGGCATCACGCAAAAGCCTTGGCGTTACAAAGTCTTCGATATAGCCGTTTCCGCCGTGCATTTCGATCGCTTCATGGGCAAAATGGATGGCCTGCTCGGCTGTTTCCATTTTCAAAATGGCAATGAGCAGTCTTGTCATGATGTTTTCTTGTTCATCCGCCTTGCCGGAAGCCGTCCGGTCAAAAAGTGTGGCAAGCCGGAACACCGCGCTTGTTTCCACTTCCTGTTTGGCTGCCATTTTGACAAGGGTTTCTTTTACCATTGGATAGTCTGCGAGCCGGCTGCCAAACGCCGTCCGTCTCAGCGCATAGGCCCGCGCTTCCCGGTATGCCCGACGCATGATGCCGATCGAAGCAATGGCATTGCAGATGCGCGAAAGGTTTAGGGCCTCCATCATATAGTAAAAGCCTTTGCGCGGGTCGCCAACCAAGTAAGCTTTTGCCCCGTCAAATACCACCTCACCCGAAGGCACCGCGCACACGCCGAGTTTATCTTTCAAACGCCGGATATAGATGCCGTTTTTCTCGCCGTTTTCTTTTTCCCACGGCACCAAAAACAAGCTTAGCCCTTTTGTTCCGGACGGGGCCCCTTCACGCCTTGCAAGCACCATAGCTACCCCGCACATGCCCACATTAGAGGCAAAATATTTTTCGCCGTAAAGCCGGTAACAGCCGCCTTCCGAAACGGCTTTTGTTTCATTGGCGCCAACGTCTGACCCGCCTTGGCGTTCCGTTAAAAAAGTGGCACCTTCATAGCGCTCCGCTTCACCTGTTGAGATTAGCTGCGGCAAATAGGCTTGTTTCAGTTCATGGCTACCATAATGGTCAAGCAAATAGGCGGCTGCTGCCGTCAATGTGACCGGACAATAAAACCCGGGTTCCGATTGCGACAGCAAATAACCTTGCGCAAACGCATACACATAATTGCCTTTTTGGCCCAATGCCGGAATGGATTTATGGACATATCCAACAATGCCTTTGTTATACACTTGCTCCACTGTTTTTAAATAACCCTCATTTACACACACTCTCGATACATCTTCTCCGTAGCGGTTATATTTGATCAGCTTGGGCTGGCCTTCCCGGTCCGTGTGGGTCGCCCGTTCGTCAATTTCTCCGGCGCACATTTCCCCGAATTCGGCCAGTTCCTTTTCTGCCCAATCAAAAAACAGCGGATCCAAATATTGTTTCAAAAGCCGTGCCAGGTTCGGATCGTCATGGTAAAAGTTCATTGGCCATCCCCCTCAATACTTGTTTTTGGATTTTTCCCGTGGCGTTCCTCGGCAGTTCTTCTATTCTTTCGTACAACTTCGGAATTTTATAGGATGCCAGTTTCCCTTTTAGAAAGCGTTTGCATTCTTCTTCAATATTGTCCATCGGTTCTGCCAGCACGAGAAAAGCTTTGACCGTTTCCCCCCATTCCGGATGCGGAACACCGATCACAGAAACTTCCCTTATTTTCGGATGGGTAACCAATACGTCCTCGATCTCTTTCGGGTATACGTTTACACCGCCTGAGAGGATCATATCTTTTTTACGGTCCACTACCCAGTAGTACCCTTCCTCATCTTTTCTCGCCATGTCGCCAGTTAACAGCCAGCCATTTTGAAATACGCGGTTCGTTTCTTCTGGTTTCCGGAAATATCCTTTCATGACGCTTTCCCCGTACAACGCAATTTCCCCGACTTCCCCCGCCGCTACGTCTTCACCTTTTTCATTCACAAGCCGGATTTCCATGCCAAGTGCAGCGCGTTTACCGATGCTTCCAGCTTTTTCCGCGTGTTCTTCAGGCAGCAGCAATGTCCCGTTCGGCCCCGCTTCTGTCAGGCCATATACGCACACGAGCCGGTCCGACCGAAAAGCATTTTGAATCAGGCCCACTTCCGGTCTGGAAAGCGGCGCACCGCCATATACCCAATACTTCATGGTGGATAAATCGTAATCCTGCAAGTTCGGCAGTTTTGCCGTGAACAAATAGGCCACCGGGGCACCGAAGAAATGGGTGATTCGTTCTTTTTCTACAGTTTCCACCAATGCTTCCGGTGTAAATACAGGCGAAAGCACATGTGTGGCGCCTACAACCGTGCCTGCAACCAAAAAGAGATGAAGAGGCGCTGAATGGCTGAGCGGCATCATGTGCAGGATTCTGCTTTCCGGTTTCATTGCCATTTCCACACACATCATCCAGGCGGCGGACAAAATATTGCGGTTGGTGAACAAAACACCCTTTGGCTTCCCAGTTGTGCCCGATGTGTAAAGAATAGAAGCATCATCGTCTTCTTTGAGCCGGCACCGGATCTCCGTTTCAGGCGAATGGTTAATCATTTCTTCAAAAATTTGACAGCCTGTCACACGTTCGCCTGTTTTTATTTTTACGAGATGGGGAGGAAAAGTTGCTTCTTTGAGTTCCTCAAAAAGCAGCTCATGGACAAATAACACGTTTGCTCCGCTATCGTCCAACATATACTCCAGTTCTGCGCGGCTTGATTTGGCATTAACCGGCACGACAATACCGCCAAGCCGCATCACGGCAAAATAGGCAATGACAAACGCATTTGTATTTGGCATCACGATGACCGCCCTGTCTCCCTGCTTGAAGTTACAATTTTGGAGGGCATGCGCCAAACGGTTTACTCTGACATTTAATTCCTGATAATTCAGCCGTTCACGAGGCGAAACCAATGCTTCCTGCTGTGGGTACTTTCTTGCATTCCGCGCCAACAGTTCAGAAATATTCATCCCTGCTCCTCCTTTAAGCGTTTTAAACGAGTTTCAAATTCTGCCAGATATTTTTCCAGTTCGGATTGAAGTTCCTGGAGGTTTTGAATTTGCTGTGCAACTTCCCGGCGTTTTTGTTTGCCATACTCGATCGTTTTTTCGAGTTGTTTTATGCCGGAGCGGTCGCAATCGAACAGTTCGATCATTTCTTTAATCTCATCCAAAGAAAAATCCAGTTGTTTCCCGCGGAAAATGAGCTTTAACCTGGTGTAGTCCTTTTTCGAATAGCACCTCCTGCCATTTTGGCTTCTTTTTGGCTTGAACAGCCCAAGCTCTTCATAATAGCGGATGGTCCTCGTGGATACCCCGAATTCGGCTGCCAGTTCAGAAATTTTGCAGGTCATACACCCCTCTCCTTCCCATTTGCCTCTATCATACAATTTACGTTAACGTAAACTTCAAGATATAAAGCGTGAATTCCTTTTATCATTATGAAACAATTAGAGGGGAATACGATTATACAGGAATGAGCCATTTTGGGATTGCATGTCATGGATTTGGTTGATTATGCCAGCCTATATTTCCCTAAATGTATTGAAAAGTTGCCGAAGCGAATGCTAAGGAATAATTGGTTGGTTTTTGAAGGAAGTTTTTAAGGAAGTGACCAGAGGAAGTTCAAACACCGTTCAGAAAATGGAATTAAACAAAATAAAAAGCAGCAACATACCCGTATTCTTCATAAGGAGTGGAAGTGGGAATGATAAAAACACCTCTTCCATCCTAATAAATGTGTCTCCCCCTCTACCTGCCCTGTTTTTAACTTAATGTAATATAAAAAACCATAGATAAGCAAAAAGGAGTAAATAAGCAATGATGTAGAAAAGAATATTCCCTAAGCTTGGTTTTTTATAAATATTATACAAGGACATAAAAAACAGGACGATGAATGCACCCCAGTACACTGGTGTACGCTGAATAAAAGTAACCAGTAAACCGACAACTAAATATATAACGGATGAAAAGCTTCTACGTGTTGAGGATTGACCCATTGATATCACCAAACTTTTTTAAGTTTTTAAAAATACTATTTAAAAAACTTCCCGGTACTGAACGAAGAATCGTTTTGAAAAAATTTCAAAAAATATACAGATCATCTTCTTAATAGACAAATTATTCCATATATAAATCCAATAGTCAAGACACAATTAAACCTTTTAGGGTGGATAAAAATCCGATTAGGATGACAAAGACCTTCGCCTTTAGTGAGAGAAGAAGACCTCCCCACTGATTTGATTCACTATATTATTGACAACACTCGGTGTTTTGGAACCATGTCACTCCCCTCTACGTTACAGTAAACTTCAAGACACAAAGCCCGAAATATGTAAACCAATTTTATTTTTAGGTTGACATATATGCCGCAGTTTTTTAATCTATTAATAGATAAAGGAAAAAAGGGGAGTGAAAAAATGGCAGCGAAAAAATTCCGTGCCATTGATCTTTGTTATGCGGGTATGTTTGCGGCGCTGATGGCCATTGGGGCAAATATTACATCCATTGCGCCGTTTCTTGTTATCGGCGGGGTGCCGATCACATTGCAAACTTTTTTTGCCGTGCTGGCAGGTTTAGTGCTCGGCAGCAGGCTTGGAGCGATCTCGATGGTCGCCTATATGCTGATCGGCTTACTGGGAGCACCGGTTTTTGCGCAGTTCAGCGGCGGGTTTCAAACCGTTTTAAGCCCAACATTCGGATTTATTCTTAGCTTTATCCCCGCAGCCTGGGCAACGGGCAAGATTGTGGAAAAACGCCAAAACTTGACAACGTACTTTATTGCGGCAATCATTGGCCTGATTTTAAACTATTTGATTGGGACCAACTGGATGTACGCCGCGTACAAAATATGGGCGCAGGCCCCACAAGCGTTCAGCTACAAAATTGCCTGGGTGTGGATGGCGGTGCCCCTGCCAAAAGACATCATTTTGTCCTTGGTTGCGGGCTGGCTGGCACACCGGATTAAAGCCGTTTCCCCGCTAATTGCGTTAAAACGGTAGAATGGCCCCGCTTATACTGCCCCGCCCGATATGGTGATTTTTCAGGCGGGACAGTATTTCGGAGCAGGGCATTTCCCCGTTTACTGCGTTAAAACGACGGGATCTTTCCAAATGCATACTTCAGACCCCCGCTTGACGATTAAATCCGATCCCGCTGCAGCCGCCTGAAACGGTGCATTCTTCGGGTGGGACAGTATTCCGGAGCAGGGCATTTCCCCGTTTACTGCGTTAAAACGACGGGATCTTTCCAAATGCATACTTCAGACCCCCGCTTGATGATTAAAACGAGGCGGGCTATTTATTCCACTGTAGCCGCCCGAAACGGTGATTCTCTAGGGAGGACAATGCTCCGGCGCACCGCTTATCGCGTTAGAACGATGGGGGTTCCTTTTGTTACAATGACGGTATGTTCCACTTGCGCTACAAAGCTTCCGTCCGGTGTTACATACGTCCAGCCGTCGCCCGATTCGACCACTTCATCGGTGCCGGTCGAAACAAACGGTTCAAACGCAATGACCATGCCGTCCTGTAACAAACCTGTATCGTATGGGTCATAGTAATTTAAAATATACTCGGGATCCTCATGCAGGGCTTTCCCGACACCGTGGCCCGTCAAATTCAAGAGTACTTCAAAACCATTGCCGTACACTGCTTTTTCAACCGCCCGGCCGATTTGATTCTGCCGATTGCCGGCCCGGATTTTTTTCAGGCCGCTGTCAAACGCCAGCTGCGCACATTCGCACAGCGCAAATAATTCGGGATCTCCTTTTCCGACAACAAAAGAGATGCCTGTATCCGCATAATATCCATCCAGCGATCCGGATACATCCACATTCACAAGATCCCCTTCTTTTAACACGCGGTCTCCCGGAATGCCGTGCGCCACTTCTTCATTTACACTGATACAGGTGTAACCCGGGAAGTCATACTCTCCCTTTGGCCCGGAGACCGCCCCGTTTTCTGCAAACCGCTTGCCCGCCCATTCATCCAGCTCTTTTGTTGTGATGCCGGGCCTGGCTTTTTCCTTCAGCTCATCGCGAATGCTGGCAACAAGCCTCCCGATTTTTTTCAGTCCTTCCAAATCCGCTTCTGACTTAACGATCATGTTGAACGTTCCTTTCTGCTTTAAAGTCATGACTCCATTATATAGAAATAACGTTAGATATCAAAATCCATGGTTCACCCGAACAAAAAAGGATGCCGTGCCCCGCATGCCGGACGCCGTCAAACTTTTCACGTATGTGTAAAATTTTACTCGAAGGGGCAGATGAGTGGAAAAAAATGGGAAGACGCTCTATCATCTAATTGTACACTTCAAGATGAACATCTAGAGAGAGAGGTCTTCCCATGGATATTATATCAATAATTGCTGGATTATTAAAGGATACAAAGAGTCTTATCGAATTTGAAGAACAGCTTAAACTTCTGATGCAGAAGGCTTTTACACAATGGGTTGGGGAAATATTTGAAGAGTTAGATAAAATAATTAAACAGGAGAAGTTAGAGGAGGGCTGGGTGTACTGCCGGAGTGATAACAGAAACATTCAGTTTCTATTTGGAAGTGTGACCTTTATACGCTCATTAATGCATGACAAGAGAGGGAACTCTCATAATC
>NZ_JARTJQ010000024.1:0-583 GCF_036225245.1 Weizmannia sp. CD-2023 | reverse complement strand
GTGAACTACCCTCCACTTATCAACCTTACGGTTTGATTGAAGTGGGGGCTTCTCGACTTATCGTTGCTTTTACTAGCCAACGAAAACTGACCGAGCTAACCCTCTTGTTCCAAGAGTTTTGTTACTTATGATAACGCTAATAAGCGTATACCTTCATTTTTAATATTGATTGCTGAATTGTGATCGCGATCTAATACAAAGCCGCAAGAACATTTATATACACGTTCAGATAATGGCATTTCTTTTTCCTTGCCGCAACATGAACACTTCTTAGTGGAGGGAAACCACTTATCAATTTTCACAAGTTGTTTCCCTTGTTCTTTTAGCTTATACGCTAAGAAAGTAGTGAACATTCCCCAGCCGTTATCATGAACGCTTTTCCCAAAGTGAAGGGCTTGAGACATCCCTTTTATGTTCAAGTCCTCAATCACGACAGCATCAAAGTTAGAAGCTAATTCTTTTGACTTATGATGAAGAAAATTCATGCGTTGGTTCGCCACTTTCTCATGTAATTTAGCCACTACTAGTCGTTGCTTGTTCCAACGTGCAGAACCTTTCTTTCTCCGAGAAAGAATTCGTTGTG
>NZ_JARTJQ010000023.1:0-39692 GCF_036225245.1 Weizmannia sp. CD-2023 | reverse complement strand
GCTGTTCTTAACAGCGACTTAATTATTATATCAAAATATCAATTCGCTGTCAACATCTTTTTTATCAGACTCCCAATATTTATCAGTTCCTGTCGAGTCAGCTTTATTATCATACCATCCGTGTTATCCTAAGTCAATATAAATTGGCATGAAATTTTTTCCAAACCCAATCCATCAAATTACCAACAAAAAGACCGACACACGGGGATCTTTTGGGCAAAATCAAATTGACTTCTTTTTGTTATCAGTGGAAAATGAAAACGTGTAGGAGCGATGCATTTTCCGATTAAGGAGAGGTTGATTTTGAAAACATTTTTTCGCAATTACAAATCCACTGCCATATTGTTGGCTGCCATCATCATTGGCGGCATTGCGGGCGTGGTTGCAGGCTCAAAAGCAGAAGTTGTAAAGCCATTCGGGGATTTATTTTTAAATTTAATGTTTACGGTTATTATTCCGCTTGTCTTTTTCAGCATTTCTTCTGCCATCGCAAATATGGCCGGTCTTGGCCGTTTGGGCAAAATTTTAGGAAGCATCATTCTTGTATTTCTTGGCACTTCCCTCTTGGCAGCCATCATTGGTTTTGGCGGCACTTTCATCATCAAGCCGCTTGCGCATACAGATACAACCGCCATAGAACAAATGATGGCAAAAGCTGACGGCAGCCGGCAAAATAGTACTCATCCGTCTTTTCTCGAACAACTTGTTCAAACGTTCACAGTGCCTGATTTTCCAAATTTATTTACCAAAACGAATATGCTTCAACTGATTGTTTTTTCTGTTCTGTTCGGCCTGGCTACCACATTGGCCGGGGAGAAAGGAAAGCCGGTTGCTGCTTTTTTGGCATCAGGAACAGCCGTCATGATGAAATTTGTTAAAATCATCATGTATTATGCGCCAATCGGGCTCGGGTGTTACTTCGCTTCCATTATCGGCACACTCGGCCCGCAAATTTTGGAAGGATATGCACGTTCGTTTGGTTTATACCTGATCTTAACGGTCATTTATTTTTTCGGCTTTTTTACCTTATATGCCTTTATGGCCGGGGGGACGGAGGGCATCAAGGTGTTTTGGAAAAATGCGGTCCCCCCTTCTGTTACGGCCATTGCGACCTGTTCAAGTGCTGCCTGCATTCCGATTAATTTGGAAACCGTTCAAAAAATGCATGTGCCTTCCGACATCGCAGAAACAGTGATTCCTTTAGGTGCGAACACGCATAAGGACGGCTCTGTGTTTGGCGGCGTGCTGAAAATCGTTTTTTTGTTCACCTTGTTCGGAAAAGATTTGACAAGCCTGCCCCATATGCTGGCAGTCATTGCCGTTGCATTTCTTGTTGGCGCGGTAATGGGGGCGATCCCGAGCGGCGGTATGATCGGGGAGATGCTGATTTTAAGCGTTTTTGGATTCCCGCCGGAGTCGCTGCCGATTATTGCAGTAATCAGTACGATTATTGATGTCCCGGCCACACTTTTAAACTCAACCGGAAACACGGTAAGCGCCATGCTCGTTTCCCGGCTCGTAGAAGGAAAACATTGGCTCAGCCGCACGCAGTAAAAGAAAGAACAAGGCAGCCCGCTTCTCAGGCGGAAGCCGTGGCGGCCGGAGAAGGAGCCGGATTTCCGCCGGTTTCTTAAAAGAAACGCTGTTTCAGAAAAAGCATGACGGAAATGGAAAAGCCGCCGGGAAAAATGATTTTCCCGGCGGCTTTCTTGTTTAAAAAGGGGCAGCCCCTTGCCCGTAAAATTAGTTTGTTTTCACAGCTGTTTCCTGTTTTTTATACAGATTCAGCAAAGCTTCGTCCGCATATGTTTCGTCGACTGCGGCTTGTTCAACTGCATCATATGCCATCGTGTTGGTTACGATCACCATCGTTGTCGTGTCATAGCCGGCTTCTTTGATTTTTTCCGGGTCAAAGGTGCCGAGTACATCACCCTTCCTGATGCGGTCCCCGGCTTTTACATTGGATTGGAAATGTTCCCCGTTTAAGTTGACGGTATCAATGCCGACGTGGATCAATACTTCTGCCCCGCGGTCGGATTGCAAGCCGTATGCATGGCCGGTCGGAAAAGCAACAGATACTTGTCCGTCAAATGGAGCGACCACTTTTCCTTCTTCCGGCACAACGCCAACCCCTTTTCCCATCGCTTCCGAGCTGAAGACCGGATCATTTACAGAGGTTAACGGAACAACGCGGCCTTTTACCGGATTGTAGACAATTTCGTTCAGCTCCATGCCGGCTGTATCCACTTTTGGCAGTTCTTTTTGTTCCGCTTCCATTTTGCTTTCCACAGCTGCCGTTTTCTTTTCCGTCAGGCTTTTCTTGCCCATTTGTACGTTTGCGAGCATTTTTTCATTGTTTTCTTCATTAAAACCGAAGATCAATACAAGTACGAACGCAATCGCCCATGCGGCAACACCCGCAACAGCTTCCATGGCAACGCTTGAACCTTTGCCGATAAACAGCGGAAGTTCAAAGAAATTCATAATCGGCGTGTACTGAAAAGCTTTTACACCGGCAAAACCAGCAATAGCGCCGCCGATCGCACTGCCGGCCAAACCGAAAATAAAACCTTTTTTGTATTTCAAGTTGATGCCGTATATCGCCGGCTCTGTAATGCCGAAGAAGTTACTGATTGCAGCGGAAACGGCGATTTCCCTGTTTTTCGATTTTTTTGCTTTAAAAATCGCACCTGTCACTGCCCCGAACTGTCCGAAGACGGCAACAAACATCATCGAAAGCAGCGTATCATAACCATAGTTTTGAATGTTAATCAGTGAGATCGGCAAAATCCCCCAGTGCAGCCCAAAGACGACAAACACCTGGAATAACCCGGCCAGAATAAATCCGGCAACAGCAGGACTTAAGCTGTACAAGTATTGATAGCCGTAAGCAAGTCCCATGCCGATCGCATTGCCTAATGGGCCGATGACGATAAAAGTGAGGGCGCCGGCAACAAGCAATGTGAAAAACGGCACAAATACAAGCTGGGCAACAGCCGGTAAATGTTTTTTAAACCATCTTTCAATATAACTCATCATCCAAATGGCCAAAATGGTCGGGATCACTGCACCGCCGTACTGTTTAAAGTTGATGGCGTACCCGGCAATGTGGCCGATTTTTGGAATCGTGCTGTCTGTCAGCGGGTAAATCATCGCTGCAGCAAGAGCAACAGAGATAAACCGGTTTGTGTTAAACTTATCCGCCGCCGTAATCGCAATAAAGATCGGCAGCAATGTAAACACACCGGTTGCAAGCGCGTCCAGGATGCTGTACCAGACGGATGATTCAGACACGATATGGGTGTTTGCCAAAAGGATGGCAACGCCTTTTAAAACGCCAGCACCAGCCAGGACGGAGATAAACGGCGTAAAAATACCGGAAAGCACTGCCACAAAGCGGTCGAAAATATTGCCTTTTTCTTCGCTTTCTTCTGCAGCCGCATCGTTTTCAGCCCCCGCATCGGAAGCCGTAAAATGATACTGGTCCATAATGGCGTTATAAACAGGAACGACTTCATCCCCGATCACGACTTGGTACTGTCCGCCTGCATTCACCGCCGTCAGTACATTTGGTAAGCCTTCCAGCACTTCTTTGTTTGCCTTGCCTGTATCTTTTAACCGGAAGCGCAAACGGGTGGCACAGTGCACAAGCGACTTTACATTATCAGGCCCTCCGACATTTGCCACAATATCGCGGGCAAGCTGTGAGTAATCTTTCTTTGCCATGCAAAATCCTCCTCAAATCATGATGGTTTCCGGAAACAGACGTGCAGCAATTCCCCAGGAAAATAAAAAGGCATGAGGAAAAAGCGGGAAGACTGTGGCGGCTGCCACTCCCGGCATCTTTTTCACTCATGCCTGATCGAATCAGTAACACGTTATGATAACTATTGATTATTTTTTTATGGAACCCGTTTCAGACGCATGCTGCCAGAAAAACGGCTTTCTGCATCGTATACCGGTTTTTTACTGTTTGCTGCATCATTCACAATTTCCACGACAAATTATAGCACCACAGGTTTCCTGTTTCAAGAAAAAAATTAAAAAAGCATTCTACATCCCGGCATGAAAAATTACGGTGTTTTGGCATGTATCAGCCTTTCATCACGCATGCCATGTATGCCCGCAATCAGGATGGCGTTTCATGATTCCAATTTGGTTTGAATCCGCTGCAGATGCATCGTCAGGTAAACGGCTTCTGCCTCGTACACCGGTTTTTGCAATGCTTGCTGCATGATTTTGATCAATTTCCACGACAGATTATAACACCGCGGGTATTCCTGTTGCAGAAAATGATTCAATTTCTCGGGCTCCTCCACTTTTTCCCCCGTCAGCACGCGGTCAATCGTATAGCGCAAATGGCGGACAAGGCGCATGTAATGAATACTGTCTTTGTCAAAAGTCATTTTAAATTCATGCTCAACCGTGGAAATGAGCTGCCCGATCAGATGGGAATGCCGGCTTAATTCGGAAAGTTGCTTATCCGTTACGGCACTGTGGATGTGCAAGGCAATAAACCCGGCTTCCCCTTCCGGCAAATAGACGTCCGTTGCTTCATTGATATAATCCACTACTTCGCAGGCAATTTCGTATTCGCGCGGATAGAGAATTTTCGTTTCGGCAACGAACGGATTTTTGACAGCCAGCCCTTTCCGGATCCGGTCGATCGCAAAAGCAATATGGTCTGTCAAGGCAACATGGATATGTTCATTTAAAGGAGAATCCGCCCGGCTGCGGATCATTTCAATCGCCGAAATGACCACTTCAAGGGTTTGATTATCAATAGAAGGAATCAGCTTCATATACTGTTCCTGTTCTGTTTCGTTTTTCAGCACAAACATTTTTTCAGCGGATGCCTGCGGGATGGGCTCCCCTTTTTTTCGGTTAAAACCAATCCCCTTTCCAATCAACACCGTTTCTTCATAGCGGGGGTGGGAGGCAACAAGTACATTATTGTTTAAAACTTTTTTAACGATAAAAGCTTCCATTTCAATCCCCCTCGGCTATAGTACAATATGATTAGTTTAAATGAAATGCGCCGGTTTTTCAATTTCAAGCGCCATAAAAAAACTTGCAGAGCGCGCTCTGCAAGTTTTTTGGGCACTATTTTAAGAAAATAAAATACAGTAAGAAGACGACAAAGAAGAAATACATGACCGGATGGATTTCTTTGATTCTTCCTTTTACAATCATCGTAATCGGATAAAAGATGAAACCAATGGCAATCCCGGTTGCGATGCTATAAGTGAGCGGCATGGCAATCAATGTAAGGAAAGCCGGTACGGCAATTTCGAATTTATCCCATTCAATATGACGCAAGTTCGATACCATCAGCACGCCGACAATGATGAGCGCCGGTGCTGTGACGTTGGTAGTAATGACTGATAAAAGCGGGAAGAAAAAGATCGATAAAATAAAGAAACAGGCCGTAACAAGAGAAGCAAAACCGGTTCTTGCCCCTGCGGCAACCCCTGACGAAGACTCGACAAAGGAAGTTGTCGTCGAAGTCCCGAGCACAGCCCCAATAATGGTCGCAATGGAATCTGACACAAGTGCCCGTCCTGCATTCGGCAGTTTGTTGTCTTTCATGAGCCCTGCCTGGTTTGCAACCGCCACAAGCGTTCCGGCATTATCAAAAAAGTCGACAAAGAAAAACGTTAAAATAGCACCAATCATTTGCGCCGACCAGAAAGAGGAGTCCCCGAATGAACTGAACAGCGCGCCGAACGTCGGACTTAAACTTGGAACCGAACTGACAACTTGATGCGGCACCTTCAACAATCCAAAAATCATCCCGACAATACTTGTAAGAATAATGCCGTAAAAAACGGAACCTTTTATCCCTCTTGTCATCAGAATAACGGTGACCACAAGCCCGAAAATGGAAAGCAGAACAGGCCCTTTTGACAAATCCCCCAAGGCGACAAACGTTGCATCATCCCCGACAATAATGCCGGCATCTTTCAGCCCGATAAACGTGATGAACAGGCCGATGCCTGCACCGATCGCGTGTTTTAACTGGATCGGAATGGCGTTGATCAATTTTTCGCGGATGCCCGTCAGTGTGAGCAGAAAGAAGAAAACGCCGGAAATAAAGACAGCGGCGAGTGCGTGCTGCCAAGGAATTTTGTAGCTCAGGACGACTGTATAAGCAAAAAAGGCATTCAATCCCATGCCAGGAGCAAGCGCGAGTGGATATTTCCCAAAAAGGCCCATCACAATTGAACCGATCGCGGAAGCAATGGCGGTGGCCACAAATACAGCCCCCTGGTCCATATGCATGGAAGCCGGAAGTCCCTTTACGCTGGCAAGCGACAATGTCAGCGGATTTACGGCCAAAATATAGGCCATAGCCAAAAAGGTTGTCAGTCCGCCAATAAATTCCTGGCGGTAACTTGTTCCGATTTTTTCAAACTCAAAATAGTTCTTCATGTTGCCTTATCCCTCCTGTGGAATTTCCAAATTCGCCATAACAGAAAAACGTTCCGAACGTAAACGCCCGAAACGCCAGACTTAAGGAATGAGGAGGGGCAAAGGTTGCTATTTTTATACGATTGCCCTCAGACTCTATCTCATTACCTCGTAGTCAAGCTATTTACGGCAGCTTGGTAGAAACGTTCAGGCCATATCCCTGAATATATACGATGGTATTGCATATTGAATTGACAAGATTGATTGTAACGGGAAAGTGAAAAGAAGTCAATAGAAAACACGAACATTTTCCTCTTGCTGAAGGTTAATATTCGTTCGTTTGTGGGCCGCCATTTTGTTAAAAATAAAATTTTTGGGCTGGCAGAGAACCGATTTTTCATTTATCCGCCCCCAATTCACGAAATAGAGAGCCCCATTTTTCGCTTTTCGCCAGTTGCAGGAAAGGACATCATCCCTTAGAATGAGCATATATTCGACAAAGGAGGTGGAAAAATGGCAGAAGTCACAAACGAAACGCTGCTTACGGCCATCAAAGAACTGTCCGGCGAAGTCCTTTCAATGAAGGCAGAGATGAAAGAAATGAAAGCAGACATCGCCGGGCTCAAACAGGATGTTGCCGAGCTGAAGCAAGATGTTGCAGTGCTAAAACAAGATGTTGCTTCCCTGAAAAGCGAAATGGCAGAAGTAAAGCAGGATATTGCAGTGCTGAAACAGGATGTTGCAGGTTTGAAACAGGATGTCGCAGTGCTAAAACAAGATGTTGCCGAGCTGAAAAGCGAAATGGCAGAAGTAAAGCAGGATATCGCGGGCATGAAAAAAGATTTGGACAACCTCGACAACTATTATGCCAGGCTGGATGATAAAATGGATGTCTTGTTCGAAGACTTAATAAATGTCAAGACGGATATCCGCCACTTAAAAAAAGCCCGATAAGAAGCTTCCATTTTGCGCAGCGGACAGCCTGCGTTTTTTTCTTTTAAAAACCCCGCCATATACACGGAATAAACCATGCCAGCAGGCGGGGACCAACATTTTTTAAAACCACTCCGTACCAAAAGGCAGGCCCGGATCTACTATTGGTACTGGGCCTCGTGCAGTTTTGCAAAAATCCCCCCGCGGGTAAGGAGCTCATCATGGCGCCCTTGTTCGGCAATTCCATCCTTGGTGACGACAACAATCCGGTCAGCATTGCGAATCGTCGCCAGCCTGTGCGCAATGACAAGCGTTGTCCGGTCTTTTGCCAGTTCATCCAATGCCGCTTGGATTTGCCTTTCGGTTTCCGTATCAAGGGCAGACGTCGCCTCATCCAGGATTAAGATGGGCGGATTTTTCAAAAACATGCGCGCAATCGCCAGCCGCTGCTTTTGCCCGCCGGAAAGCTTAAGGCCGCGTTCGCCGATTTGCGTATCAAACCCGTCAGGCAGCGCACGGATGACCTCTTCCAAATGGGCGCGCCGGGCTGCTTCTTCAATTTCTTCATCTGTAGCATCCAATTTTCCATACGCAATGTTTTCGCGGATGGTGCCGGCAAAAAGGAAGACATCCTGCTGGACAATTCCAATCTGCGAGCGGAGCGATTTTTTCGTCATATTGCGGATATCCATTCCGTCAATGGTAATGCTGCCGCTTTCCACATCGTAAAAGCGTGGGATCAGGGAGCAAATGGTCGTTTTCCCTGCACCAGAAGGCCCAACAAATGCAACCGTCTCCCCGGCACGAATTTTGAGATTCAGCCCCTTTAACACAGGCTGGCCGCCCGGATAAGCGAAGCTGACATTGTTGAACGCGATGTTGCCGTTTAACGCCGGAACCTCGACCGCATTTTCTCTGTCCCGGACATCCGGCGTGCGGTCCAGTAATTCCGTAAACCGTTTAAAACCGGCCATCCCTTTCGGATACAGCTCCATGATCGCACTGATTTTATCAATCGGCTTGAACAGCACGTTCACATACAGCACAAAACCGACCAGCTCGCCGTATTTCAATTCCCCGCTGTATACCAGCCATGCCCCGTATACAAGGACGACAAGGACGATCAGCCGGCTCATCATATACGTGCTGGAATTGGTCAGCGCCATCGTTTTATACGCAAGCAATTTCGCCTTTCGGAACCGTTTGTTATTTTTCTGGAACTGCGTGATTTCATAATTTTCATTCGTGAATGACTGGACGACGCGGACCCCTGCAACACTATCCTCGACACGCGCATTCACTTCGGCAATCTCGCCATACATCTTGCCCCATGCCTCGTTCATTTTCATATTGCAATACGTGATGATCCAGACCAAAAACGGCACAATAATGAGGGTGACGAAAGCCAGTTTGGCATTGACCGTAAACATAATGCAAAACGCGCCGAAAAACGTCATCACGGCAATAAAAGCATCTTCCGGGCCGTGATGGGCAAGTTCGCCGATGTCAAAAAGATCGTTTGTGATCCGGCTCATGACGTGGCCGGTTTTCACATTATCAAAAAATGAAAAAGACTGCCGCTGCACGTGTACAAACAATTCTTTGCGCATATCCGTTTCAATATTGATGCCGAGCTGGTGTCCCCAGTAGGTGACGATGTACTGCAAATACGTACTAATCAAATAGAGGACCAACAGAGCAATGCTGACGCTCGTAATCGTTGCCCATTTTCCGCTTGGCAGCAGGCTGTCAATAAACCACTGGACACAAAGCGGAAAGGCCAGTTCAAAAACAGCTACAATCACCGCGCTTGTAAAATCAAGGATAAACAGCTTTTTATGCGGCAAATAATAGGAAAAAAAGCGGCGTAACATATGTCCCCTCCTGTCACAAAGTTAGTTGGAAGCATGCCGTGTGGAAACAAGCCATTTTCTCTTCGCAATCACGGCCAGCCGGATCGAAAACACAATGGCCAGCACCGTGAGCACAGCGATCATCAGCACAACCCCGTTCCATCCGAGACGGCTGTAAAACACGCCCCCGACTGTCCCGCCGATGCTTGAGCCGATATAATAAAAGAATAAATACAATCCGGACGCCTGCGCTTTATCATGGGAGGAAAGACGGCCAACCCAGCCGCTTGCGATCGAATGGCCGGCAAAAAAGCCGAATGTGAACACGGCAATGCCGAAAATTTTCAGCCATAAAGACGGAATAAGCGTAATCGAAGCCCCCAGGAGCACAATAAGGAGCGAAAGCTGTAAAATTTTCCGCCTGCCGTGCCGGTCCGCAAGCATCCCCATCCATGCCGAGCTGAATGTGCCAACGAGGTAGACGATAAAAATGAAGCCGACGACCGTCTGGCTCAGCGAATACGGCGGCGCAATCAGCTGGAATCCGATATAATTATACAGCGAAACAAAACTCCCCATTAATAAAAATCCAATCAAAAATAAATAAATCAGACCCGGTTCCGCAAGCTGGCGGACGAGACTCCCTGCCAGTTTTCCGATCTCCAATTTCCGGGCGGTAAAGTGGGAAGACGGCGGCAGCACGGCCCAAAACAGGATGCTTGCGAGCAGGCTGATCACCCCGATCGCAGCCAGCGCCACATGCCAATTGAAAAAGTCGGTCAAAGTCCCGCAGATGATCCGTCCTGCCATGCCCCCGATCGAATTTCCGCTGATATATAACCCCATCGCAAGTCCGAGGCTTGACGGCAAAATCTCTTCTCCCAAATAGGCCATGGCAACAGCCGGCAACCCGGCAAGCACAAGGCCCTGCAGTACCCGACAGAGAATCAGCAAATGATAAGTCGGGGCAAAAGCGGTCAAGATGCAAAGAGCAGACGAAGCAATCAACGAAAAAGACATCACGGATTTTCGCCCGAACACTTCCGACAACGATCCGGCAATCAGCATGCTCACCGAGAGCGTCACGGTGGTAGAAGACAGGCTCAAACTCGACATTGTCGGTGACAGGTGAAACTGCTCCGCAATATCCGGCAAAAGCGGCTGCATCCCCCAAAGAATCGCAAACGTATTGAACCCCCCGGCAAATAGCGCAAGATTTGCCAGGCGGAATTCCCTTGTCCCTTGCTCGATGTATTTCATTTTCTGTACAAACCCCTTTGCTGCAAATTCCAAAAATTCCGTACCATACTATCTATCATACCCTTTTTTTCTTTCTGTTCCAATCAATCCAATCCACACGCCCGCATCGCAAAGAATGCTCCCACAAAGCAGAAAGAACAAAATGGAAAGATAAAAAACAGAATGTATGCCAGGTGCAATTCAGCTATAATGAAAAGAAGAAAAGGCGGAGCCGGAGGGGAAAGAGGATGGAGAAAATTAAAATTGTGATTGCCGATGACAACTCTTTTATACGCGAGGGGTTAAAAATCATTTTATCGTCATATGAAGAGTTTGAAGTCATGGCAACGGTCGGAAACGGCAAGGAAGCGGCAGCATATTGCCGGAATCAGTCGGTTGACATTGCCCTTTTGGATGTGCGGATGCCGGAGATGAACGGCGTTGAAGCTGCGAAAATCATTGCAGCCCAAACATCTGCCAAACCTATGATCCTGACCACCTTGGACGATGACGAATATATTGTCGATGCATTAAGAAACGGGGCAAGAGGCTACTTGTTGAAAAATAATGATCCCGAAAAAATCCGTGACGCAATCAAAAGTGTCTATAACGGCAACAGCATTTTCCAGGATGCGGTTCTCGATAAAATTAAATCCAATTTAAGTGGCAGAGAACCGGAACCGAAAATAGACCTGAAAAAGTTCACGGAAAGAGAGCGTGAAATCATGTCCCTGATTGCAAAAGGCTTTTCCAATAAGGAAATTGCCAAAACCTTATACATTTCAGAAGGGACAGTCGCAAATTACATCACCTCAATTTTTGGCAAAACAGGGCTTGAGCACCGCACCCAAATTGCCGTTTATTATCTTACAGGGAAAGGGAACGAAACATGGAATCCCGGCTGATTGCGGCAAAACTGGCACTCATTGGCTGGGCCGCTTTTATGGCTATTCAGGAAGATTTGTCTCTTGCTCCCGCTGTATTCCTGCTTCTTCTCTATTTTATTGCAAATATCGCGATGTACATTTGGAATAGAAAGGCGTTGCCTGCTTTTTTTGCGGCCTGCTCCATTGGCATTGCCGGTTTCGGCGCTTTATATGTAGCTCCCCTGTTTGTCATCTTCGCGCCGCTATCCGTTTTGGAGCTCGCCGCAAAGTGGCCCGTGCCAAGATCGATACAGGCACTCATCCTGCTTGTACCCCTTTTTTATTTAAAAACCGGGACAGCCGGCCAGTACGTTTTCTCGTCAGCCTTTAGCTGGATCATTTGGGATACGGCCGTTACGTATGCAGACCGGCTGGAAAAGAAAGAACAGCAGCTTGACCGGCTGCGCGCTTCAGTCCAGAGACTCACGCGCCGCCTGAATGAAAACGAGGAATTCATCCGCCAATCCGAATACACCTACCGGCTGGAAGAACGGAACCGGATTTCGCAGGAAATTCATGACAATATCGGCCACGTGATGACCGGCGCACTCATCCAGATGGAAGCGGCAAAAAGCCTTCTGGAAAAAGATCCCACCCGCGCACGGGCGTTACTGCAAAACGCAATCACCATTACAAAAGAAGGAATTGAAAGCATCCGGCTGACGCTGAAACAAATGAAACCACCCGTTGAACAAGTCGGCATTCACCGGCTGCAGCTTGCTTTAGATACGTTTTCCGCAAGATATGAACTTGAAACGATGCTCACTTACAGCGGCAATCTCGACTGCATTACCCATGTACAATGGAAAATCATTCACGAAAATGTGAAAGAAGCGTTGACCAATGCGCGCAAATATGCCGATGCATCACAGATTGCCGTCAACATTCAAGTCCTCAATAAAATCATCAAAGCAGAAGTAAAAGACAATGGCAAAGGTGCCGCTAAAGTTAAAAAAGGGCTTGGCATTACCGGCATGGAAGAACGGGCAGCCACACTTAGAGGCCATGTCATCACCGATGGTTCGCACGGTTTTTCCGTGACCACCCTACTTCCCATTGAGCCGTGAACAGCCTCACCTGCAAAATATGAATTTTTTCATATGAAAGTCATGAACGATCCCACTTACCAGGAATCGTTCCTTTTTTTATACTAAAGACACAACGGAAGTCAGGGGGAAAGAAACCATGAACGTACTGGAAATCCGGAATTTGACGAAAAAATTCGGCGACTTTATTGCGGTTGACCGTATCTCACTGCAAGTAAAGAAAGGGGAAATTTTCGGTTTTCTCGGGGCAAACGGCGCCGGCAAAAGCACGACGATCAACATGATTGCCGGCTTGTTAAGAAGCAATGACGGGACCATTGAAATCCTCGGAAAAAACATCATGAAAAACAAACGGTTTGCGAAAATGAATCTCGGCATTGTCCCGCAAGATCTTGCCATTTACGAAGATTTAACCGCTTTTGAAAATGTCCGGTTTTTCGCCGGGCTCTACGGCCTGCGCGGCAGTGAACTGGATGCAAAAACAAGGGAAGCACTCGCTTTTGTCGGCCTTGGGGACCACCATAAAAGCACACCGGACAAGTTTTCCGGCGGGATGAAGAGGCGCCTCAATATTGCATGCGCGATCGCCCATCAGCCGAAACTGATCATCATGGATGAACCGACAGTCGGGATTGATCCGCAGTCGCGCAATTATATTTTGAATTCCGTGCGCAAACTGAATGAAATGGGCTGCACCATCATTTATACGAGTCATTACATGGAAGAAGTGGAAGAAATCTGCACAAAAATCGCGATCATTGACCACGGCAAAATCATCGCAGAAGGCTCAAAGGAACAATTGAAATCGATCATTACAGACAAAAAAGAGGTCCGGATTGAAGTGAAAACAACAGAACCGGTTGATCCCGCGGAAATCAGGAAGATAAAAGGCGTTGAAACGGTATCCGTCCAAGAAAATATCATTCGGATCCAGTCTGATGCAAGCATCAACAATTTAAATCTGATCCTTGAATTTTTAATCAGCCGGCATATTGAAATTAAGGCCCTGCAGGAAAAAGAACCGAACCTTGAAACGGTATTTTTAACTTTAACCGGCCGGAATTTAAGGGATTAGGGAGGAGAAACGCGATGTCAAGCATCCTGCACATCTTAAAAAAAGAAGTGATTACCGTATTCCGCAACAAACGCACCCTTATATTTATGCTTGCCTTTCCGCTCGTTTTAATGCTTGTGCTCGGTTCCGCCCTTTCGAATGCGTTTGACAAAACGGTTTCGGTCGGCGAGATTCACGTGTTGTACAAAAATGACCTTAATAAAGATGCCGCACCCTATTTCCATACATTCCAACAGTACGCGGAAAAATCGGATATCCATTTTGAAAAGGCCGGCAAAAACACGGACGGCTTGAAAGAAGTAAAGCTCGGCAATGCGGATGGATATGCCGTTTTAAACGGCCATGGCATCCGGCTATATACGAATGGAAGAAACAGCATAAAAGGCAGTATTTTAGAAGGCGTATTTTCGGCTTTTGCCGACCAGTACAATCTTGCCGCAGAAGTGATGAAAACCGCGCCGGAAAAAAGTGGGGCTGCCTTCGAAAAGATTAAACACAATTACATTCAAACGAAATCTCTTCTTCCGAATAAAGAGCCCGGCGCGATGGATTATTATGCGATCGTGATCACGACAATGATTTGCCTGTACGCATCTCTAGGATCGAGCGCTTTTATGCAAGTGGAGCGGACACGGAAAACAGCTGACAGGCTCATTGCTGCCCCGGTCAGAAAAAGCAGTATTTTTATCGGAAAGCTTTTCGCAGACGTTCTCGTTTATACCGCTTGCATAGCACTTATCATCATTGTGAGCAAGGTCGTTTACAAAGCGAATTGGGGAAACCATCTTCCGCTTGTATTCCTTGTGCTTTTAACAGAGATTATTCTTTCGGTCAGCATCGGCATCGGCGTCAGTATATTCAGCAAGTCTGCCGCGACAAGAGCGATTCTAAACCTTTTTATCCAGCTGTCGGCATTTTTTGGCGGTGCCTACTTCAAAATTGAAAACCCCGGCAAATTACAGGCTGTAATGGACCTTTCGCCGTTGACATGGATCAATCAGGCGATTACGAAAATCATTTACAACAATGATTTATCTGCCGCCACCCCGGTCGCTGCAGCAAATCTTGGCATTGCCCTATTGATTCTTTTCATCTCTGTAACGGCACTGCAAAAAAGGGAGGGTTTGTAATGAAAGACGTTTTATGGCTGGTCCGCAACACATTAAGCAAAACCTTTCGAAAGAAAAGAAATGTTCTCCTTTATATCGGGTTGCCTTTTATCAGTATCTTCATCGCTTTCCTTGTATACGGGGGGAGCGGTGTAAAAACCCTTCACGTTGGCATCGTGGATAAGGATCACAGCCAAATCGCCACTGACACGGCCCATTTCCTGAGCGGGCTGGGCAATGTCAAAACGGCCGCTATTCCGCAATCCGAATTGAAAAGCCAGTTGGCAGACGGAAAGCTTGACTGTGCCATCATTTTTGAAAAGGGGTTTGCCGCAAGTGTCAGGAGCGGAAATCCTGCTCATATCCGGATGGCTTCAATTAAAGGAGCAGAAGTAACAAAGTTTGTGCAATCCTATTTATATCAATACATCGATCATATCGAATCCATCAGCAAAGTATCGTCAGGAAACGAACAGACTTTTCAAACGATGTATGATGAATTCCAAAACGCTTCCTATAAAGTAAAAACCATTCATTTGCAGGATCTTTCCCAATCTAGTGATTTAACCTATCAGACGATGGGCGTGCTTATCCTGTTTATGCTTATGTCTGCCTTCAGTTTGTCTGAACTGATTCTTGCCGAAAGAGAAAACCGCACGTATTTCAGGCTATTGTCTTCGCCGGTCAGCGCGGGCAAGTATGTATTGTCCAATGTACTTTGCAACCTGATCGTGATGGCGGTTCAAATTGCATTGATCACAGCGGCCATGAAATATGTTTTCCATATGACGATGAATCTTTCCATCTGGCAGCTGTCAGCCGTCATGTTCCTGTTTGCCTGGATTTCAACCGGCATTTCCTTAATGATGGTGTCGCTGTCAAACAGCCGGAGTGCTTTTAACTCGCTGCAATCCTTAATCGCCGTACCGACGTGCATGCTTTCCGGCTGCTTCTGGCCGGTGGAAATCATGCCGAAAGCCCTGCAGAAAGTTTCCGATTTTCTGCCGCAGCGCTGGACATTGGAAACCTTGGACAAATTGCAAACCGGCCATCCGCTCAGCAGCCTGTATTTAAACATTTTGATCCTGATTGCCTTTGCGCTTTGTTTCTTCCTGTTTGCCATTTACAAGTTCAGCAGAAACCGCAATACCCATAACTTTGTATAGTTCTTGCAAAAAGAGAGGCAGATCCGCCTCTCTTTTTGACATGTTGCCGGCTATGTTGCATTTGCGTTTGACAGGTTGCTTTTGCTCCAGTGCAACCAATCAATCAACAGGCCCGCAAAAGAGCAGGAACACCCCATTCACCTGCTTTTCAATTCTACAAGTTCCGGTTTGGATCCCTGTCCCGCTTGCCCCACACCTGCGGGATAGGCATCCATTTTTTCGGCTTCACTTCCATGGATTTTTTTCTTCATTTCATGGAAGCGGTGTCAAATTTTCTAATGCACTTTTATGCCAGGGCCGGTTTGAATTCCCCTGTTACCGTTTGATGGCCGTTATTTTCTTCCAGCGCCTGTGATTTTTCAAGGTTGAACTTTTCCATGATTGGTAGGTCGCTGCAGGAGAACAGGAACGAATCCTCCAATGCCACATGCTCATGCCATGCCCAGTTCGGAATGACGAAATAATCACCTTTTGACCAGTCAAAGCGGACGCCGTTAATGATGCTGTAGCCGGAACCGCGGAAGACGTTATAAATCGACGCATGGGTATGGCGGTGCGCTTTCGTATGGAATCCTTTCGGCAGTTTCTGCATCCACGAAGCAATCGTTGCATTTGCCGTTTCACCAGTTGACGGATTGATGTATTCAACCGCATAGCCGTCATACGGATCAGGCTCAAACGCGCTGAGCCCGTCGATTGCTTTGACCGTCTGGCTCCATTTATAATCGGCAAGCGGCGCCACACTTGCATAGCGGTCGGAAATCGGGCGCACCATACCGCCTTGATAGCGCCTTGACGTAAAGTTATCCGGTTTTTTCGGTTGTTGAAGCTGATCCGGGTACGGCTCGAAAAACGTTCCGCCCATCGAATAAATGACCGGTATGTCAAGCGCATCCATCCAAATCATCGGCTTATCCCCGACATGGGCGTGGCCGTGCCAGAGACCGGCCGGCGTAATCAGAAAATCCCCTTCTTCCATAAAAATGCGTTCGCCCTCGACAATAGTGTAAGCGCCTTCCCCGTTTGTAATAAACCGAAGCGCCCCTTGCGAATGGCGGTGGGAAGGCGCTTTTTCACCCGGCAAAATCAATTGTGCCGCCGCATACAATGTTTGCGTCGTGGAAGCCCAACCCCAAGGCTGACGATACGTAAGCCCTGGGTTTTGGAAATAAATGGCGCGGCGTTCGCCTCCGCGTTCCGGCGTGAAAATTTCAGCAGATTCCATCAATTTTTTATAAATCAGGTCCCATTTCCACAAATACGCTTCTGCCTGCGGCTTCGGTTCGTGGTTCATAATAGCGGGAATCGCTTCCCAAAGCGGACCAAGATGATATTGTTCCAAATCCCGGTTAAAATCCTTTACTATCTGGCTTTGCATAAATTCCGTTGTTTCTCCCATCCTCATCTTCTCCCCTTATTGATTAATATGAAATTTTGATAAATTCCGGTTGATCTGCCCGTAATGTTTGGCAATATGTTCGACAATTAAGTGATCGACAATAAACGAAACCGGCTTGGTCCCAAAATTCGGATTTGTGCTTTCCGCTTCGATCTGCAGGGTGTCTTCATCCAGTTTTTTCAGCCGGCCGGCAAGCTCGGTTTTTAAGCTGCGGAGTCCCGCCAAAACTTCTGAAACGGACCGGCTATCTGTTGTGTTCACGGCTTCAAGCCGCGCTTCGTCGTTCAGCCCGCGCCCCCATTTGATCTGCGGATTTTCTTTGATTTTTTCAATTTCCCCCATCCAGTAAGGCCCGACTTCCAGGACATGGCATAGGATTTGCATGATTGACCATTCTTCTTCACTCGGTTTTTTGAGGATGATGTCTTCGGAAAGCCCCTCCGCCGTTTCAATGATCTGATCAAGCGATTTGTGCACAGACCGAATTGCGTTTTCAATATACGGAATTGCCATTACACCATCACCTCAGTCGTTTTTTTCACTTTGTTCTCAAGAGCGCCGATTTTGTCAATTTCAATCCGGACCACATCCCCGTCTTTCAGGAACACTTGCGGATCGCGGGCAAATCCGACTCCCCCGGGGGTTCCGGTTAAAATGACATCGCCCGGTTCAAGCGTCATTAAGTTTGACAAAAATTCAACCAAGTATGGGACGGTGAAAACAAGATTGGCTGTATTCGTATGCTGCCTTTCTTCTCCGTTGACAGTAACAACCATTTCAAGGCCGGACGGATCTGTGAGCTCATCAGCGGTAACAAGCCATGGCCCCATTGGCGCTGTGCCGTCCACCGATTTTCCTTGAAGCCATTGCAATGTTCTGCGCTGAATATCCCGGTACGTGACATCATTGACAATCGTGTAGCCGGCAACATAGTCGAGTGCCTCTTCCTGTGAAACATTTCTTGCCTTTTTTCCGATGACAAAAGCAAATTCCCCTTCGTAATCCAGCTGCTCCGAGATCGGGAAGAACGGAATATCATCCTGCGGCCCGATGACCGTATTTGCAAATTTGGCAAACACAACCGGATACGGAGGCAGTTCCCGCTTCATTTCAAGAATATGCTCTTTGTAGTTGTGCCCGACGCAAATCATTTTCCCCGGTTTCGGTACAGGCGCTTCCAGTTTCACTTCTTCAGCCGGAAAAACAAGCCGCCTTTCTTTATCTGTCTTTACTTTCAAGGCATAGTCCACCGCTTCTTTTGCGTATGCCATGCTTTCTTTGCCGCCCTCTAGAAATCCGTTCATATCATTTGGAATGTAAGCTTCCGCAATTTGCCGAGCGCGGCGTTTCCCCTTTGATTCCAAAAGTGCCGTAAAAGCCGTATGCAAGTCTACGGCAAGCCCGTCTACGTACGCGCCAATTCTAGCCACACCTTCATAACGGAAGGTCAAAAGTTTCATCCCATCATCCCCATTCCTGTTTTGTACACGGTTACATTTTTAACCAGACATCTTGAATGAAAGGCAAATCTTACATTTGCACCCATTCTTCCCTTTTTTGTATTATAACATTAGTAATCGATGTTCACTTATATGATACAAGGTGGACGATTCGGTTGTCAATACTTTCTATTCTGATTTTTTCAAACGACAAAACCACGGTAACATGATCCATGCTATAATGTGTTTTGTCTGCAACTTTTTCGAAATTTATAGGAGGCCTTTTTATGGATATCATCAAAAACGGCTCGACCATTCAATCGCTCCAAGTTGGGAACAGTATTCTGGATGCCCTGTCAAAGCAAAGAAGGCCGTTAAAATTCTCCGATATTCAGGAATTAACCGGGATTACCAAAAGCAATCTGTACAAATATTTAAATACATTTGTCCAACTCGGCATTTTATACAAAGATGACGCCGGCCTTTATACATTCGGGCCAAAATTGATTGAATACGGCATGGCTGCAGTGGATCAGGAAAATGTATTGGACAGGGTCGTGCCTTTTCTCGAAAAACTCAATCATGCAACACGCTGCTCCACGCTTTTTGCAGTCTGGACGCCAGAGGGACCGATGATCATCAAACTTGTCAACAGCAATCCGGGGTTTAATATTGGGGCACAAATTGGCACCATTCCACCGCTCGCTTCCGCTGTCGGAAAAATTTTTCTCGCTTTTATGGATCAGGCCACTATCGGGGAGTGGAAGGAGCGGGAATCGGCAAAATTGGACCACAACGTGAAGGCGGATTTGGAAAAAGAAATCCGGTCTGTCCGTAAACAGAAAATCGCCTTTGCGAAAGAGCCGATTTTAACTTCAGTCTCCTCGATCGCCATCCCGGTTTTTAATTATAAGAAAACCTTGCTTGGCGCCATCGCGGTTGTCGGCTTCTCGGAACAGATTCCCGCGGCGGAAGAGGAGGATGCGGTATTTATCACAGACATTAAAAAGACAGGATTTCAAGTGTCACAGGCATTCGGATACAGCGAGGATCCCGTGACCCCTTCCAAATAAAAGCATTCTCCCGGAAAAACACTTGGCTGGTCCAATATGCATGTCAAAATAGCAGGGTAACCCCTGCTATTTTGTTTTTTCTGATTGTTATACAAAATAGACTTGCTATGCGATAAACCTTCAAATATAATCAAAATAGAGAACAGAGTTTTCTATTTTGATAAAAATTGTAAGCGATTTCTGATTTGGGGGGATGTGCAAATATGAATTTTTACCCGTCTTGAGAAAAAAAGCAAACTTTTTCTTGGTTTGGGAATGGGAACGGGCAATAGTGAAAGCAAGACGGGTTTTTCCCGGTAACAGAACACGAAATTTTTTACACGGATAGGGATGAAAGGGAGAAAATGACAATCATGGAGGTCAACAGATGAACAGTGGCACATCACATAAAACGGGCGGAATTTTATCTGTATAAAATGAACAAAATATCGCAGCTCTGTTGCCTGCTGTAAAAGTAGTCACCATGCAAATTGCTGTTCCTTCCATCCCCAAACCAGCACTAGAAATCAGACGAGATAAAAGATATTCCCATCCGGCCCAAGCGGAATATTGCCTGCTTCCAAAATGTCCAGCAAAAAGGAAACCGGGTTTTCCTTTTCTGCCAGTTCATACAAGCAGTAAAGCAAGCTGATGTACAGGGCATGCCCAATCAAAAATTGTACTGTTTCCCGGTCCCCGAAAATGGCAAAAGCCTGATCAAATGTACGGTGAAAAATGGCTTCCGGCATTTTATACACAACGTCTTCCAAAATTTTCCCCTTGCCTTGAGCGTCTATTTTTACTTTTAATTGATCCGGAATGTCTTTTAAAACATTCCATAGCTCACATCCTTCAAATGTAAGCTGTTTAGCCGTATCCCCCAGTTTTTCTTTTGAGATCCACTTCACATCCAGTTTCCGAGTACCGAAACAGGCGGCAAATTCCTTTATTTTCTGCTCCGCATACGGATTCTCCCTACCGGCATTGCTGTACCACGGAACAGAGACAAGGCGGGCAATCATCTCATTTACAGATCGGGCAAGCGATCCGTACTTTTTTTCACTGATGACTTCGGCAACCGTCATGGTGCACACTCCTTTCGCCTGAAGATTTAATATTTTGTTGTCAGTTCTGGCGGTCCGAACTTCGGCCCATATGGCCCCTCGTCCAGCCATCTCCCCATACTCGGCACGACAGAAACGAGCGATGCGGCAATTTCCCGTTTCATATTCATTTCGCGCGAATCCCCTTGCAAATGGTGTAACGCCGTTGAAGAGCCGTCCCGGTTCCAAAGCGCGGCAATTCTGCGTTCCTTGGCAGATGCGGCGATGGCTGCTTTTCTTTCCTCCTCGGAAGAAGCGGAAAGCGCCTTTTCAATGCCGCGGACAGCAATCACGGCATCCGGCACACCGGAATTCAGGCCGCGCGCGCCAAATGGAGCAAACAGGTGGGCAGCTTCTCCTGCCAACAGAACACGGTGGTGCTCGTCCGTAAATGCATTTACGACCACCTGATGGAAACGATACGAAGAAACCCATGTAATGCTGTCTGCATATTTAGGGTCCATCACTTTCGGCATCCATTTTTTTACATTTTCAACGCCCATGTAATCTTCCGGCTTGTCGGAAGAAAGCAATTGGAGATCAATTCGCCAGCCGTCTTTAAACGGCACAAACATGACATTTCGTCCTCCCATGGCCGGGTGCTGGTAATGGAAAGTCCGTTCTAGTGGAAGTGGATTGTCCGGATCTTCCTTGACATCGACGACAATAAATGTATCCGCTGTCCGTGGTCCTTCAAACCGGAGGCCGGCCTGTTCTCTGACAACCGAGCGTGCGCCATCACAGCCGATCACATATTCCGCCTCCCATACATTGCCGTTTTCCGTTACCAAGCGGACACCGCTTTTTGAAATATCCATGGTTTGGACCGGTTCCCCCCACACAAATTCAACGCCGGCATGTACACACGCCTCATACAGATATTTTTCAATTTCATGCTGGTGGAGCGATGTAAAATGCGGCAGATGATGCGGGTCTTTGTTGTCGGTCACACCGTAGTTGCGCACATACACTTGTTTGCCTTTATAAAGCGTGCGTTTCACCGGCCAAATAATCCCGTTCCGTGCCAATGTAAAACCTAGCCCTTTTGATGTTTCTTCAAGCAATTTTAACGTTGCATTGTGCAAATAGATGGCCCTGCTTCCGGCGCGGGGCCTGCCATACGGTTCTGCTTCAATCACAACAGACGAAATGCCCTTTTCTTTTAAAGCAAGGCCGGCCACCAGTCCGACCGGCCCGGCGCCGACAACAACCACATCCGTTTTTTTCGTTTCTCCCATCGTTGCATGTCTCCTTTTTATCGATTTGAAGTCCCGGCAAGCAATATTTCTTTGATATCTTCAGGAATCGGGAAGGCTTTCGGCTTTTCATTGAAATGGGCCCACGCTCTGATTTCATACCCTTCTGCAACCGGCTGTCCGTCTTTTATAAAGCGGTGGCCGATTTTAAAGACTTTTTTCCGCAGTTCTTGTATTTCGCTTTGCACTTCTACCTCATCCTCAAATAAAAGCGAACTTTTAAACTGGCAGTGGGCTTCGAGAAGTGGGATGATCGTTTGCCGTTCAGCCAATAATCTGGACGATGGAAACCCCGCTGTGGCAAAAAAATGATGTGTCGCTTCATCCATCCATTTGTAAAAATTCGGGTAAAACACAATCCCTGCCGCATCCGTATCGCCCCATTTCACATCAAATCGGTATATGGCCGGCATGGATTCACTTCCTTTCCAGTGATTTTGGATTGCTTTGAACAGCGGTTTTCAGCAGCTGCTCCCGGAGTCTGACTTTTTGAATTTTGCCGCTTGCCGTCGTTGGAAAATCCTGTGTGAACAAAATGCGCTGTGGGACTTTATAAATCGCAATCCGCTCTTTCAAATAGGTGAGGATGTCTTCCTCCGAACAATCCGCCCCTTCTTTGAGACGAATGACAGCGCATACAATTTCACCCAGCATTTCATCCGGAAATCCAATTACCGCAGACTCAAGGATATAGGGATGCTTCGACAAGACGGCTTCAATTTCCTGTGGGTAAATATTAAATCCGCCGCGGATAATCATTTCCTTTTTTCGGCCGACAAATTTCAGATAGCCATCTTCATCAAGCATGCCTAAATCTCCTGTATAGAACCAGCCTTCGCTGTCAAGCACCTGGTCCGTCTGTTCCGGCATCTTATAGTACCCTTTCATGACCGCAAAGCTTCTAACAGCAATCTCTCCGACCACACCATGCGGAACCGTCTCCCTTTTGTCATTGACAATCTTCAGTTCGACACCCGGGATAGGCCGGCCAAGTGTTTCCAGTATTTTATCTTCATCATCTTCAAAGGTGGTAGAAGTGACAGTCACGGCTTCTGTAATGCCAAAGGACTGGTTCAGCTCCATTCCCATTTTCTCCCTGATTTCTTTGACTTTGTTGGGGGGAATAGGGGAGGCACCGACAATCCCGGTTCGAAGCGAAGAAAGATTATAATTTTCCAAATTTTCCACTTCCAATTGTTTCAAAAACATGGTTGGGACCCCTTGCTGAACGGTTATGCTCTCTTGTTCAATCAGTTTCAACGTTTGCTCCGCCCGGAATTTTTCCTGCAACAGGATCCGAGCTCCGGCGGAAATGGCGCAAACCAGGTTAATCGCCAGCCCAAATATGTGGAAAAGCGGGGCTGAGATGATAAAGGCATCCTGATCCGTGCATTTCAAGACGGATGCAATGGTACGGGCAGATTGGACTACTGCCCGGTGTGTGATCATGACACCTTTTGGCTTGCCGGTCGTGCCGGATGTATATAAAATACAAAAGACATCATTATCCGCGTCTATTTTCGCCTTTTGGACGGATCTATAGCTTGCCGCCCCACCGGTATACTCATCAAACGAAGGAAAACCCATCAGCGGGAACCGTACGGTAATGGATTCTTTTACCCATTGTAAAGATTGTTGGAAGCCAAGGTTTTTTTCCAAACTTTCGGAAGCAATTAAAAGAACAGGTGCTGCATTATCGAGAATGTATTCCAACTCATGAGATTTATAAAGCGGATTGATTGGGACAAGAATTGCGCCTATTTTGGCTGCGGCAAAATAGATGACAGCCGCTTCATACCAGTTTGGCAGGCTGACGGCAATCCGGTCACCTTTTTTCACGCCCTTTGCTGCCAGTACATTGGCGAAATGATCTACATCTTGTAAGAGTGCCGAATAAGAAACTCTATTTTTTAGATCATATATCGCTTCTTTTCGCCCGTATTTTTCCGCCGTAAAAACCAATTGTTCGTATACGCTGAAAAGATTCGGATCTTTCTCCACGGCCATCCCCCTGTTCATGTAAAATAAAGAAACCGGCACCATGACAAAAAGTCCGCCATTATGGCCAAACCTTCAAAAAAACAATCGGGATCTGTTTTTGGCCCAATTGTCCGCTTGTGCCTTTCAAAGAGACAAATCATTCCCGCAATGCAAACCAAATGTCTTTGGGGACTCCTGCTAAAGACAAATCGTTGCGGAGCGTCCTTTTGTGCTTCTCTAAAACGCAAATCAAATCTGCAACATAAGCCAAGTGTTTTTTGACCCCCCAAAAATAGCAGCTGCCTTTTTACGGCCGGCTTGTGCAAGCGCCTGACCCTGTCCTATGAGCTCCGGGGCCGCACATCCTTCAGCTAAAAATTACAAGGCTTCCCAGACTGCTGCGATTCCTTGCCCGCCGCCGATGCACACGGCGGAAGCACCGTACTTTTGTTTTCGCCTGCGCAATTCATATATAAGAGCAGTGGTAATCCTCGTGCCGCTTGCTGCAAGCGGGTGCCCGAGCGCAATCGCACCGCCGTTCACATTCCCCATCTCAAGATCAAAACCGAGTTCTTTCTGGCACGCCAAATACTGTGCAGAGAAGGCTTCATTGATTTCAATTAAATTTAGATCACTTATCGTAAGCTTTGCTTTCTTTAAAGCGTTTCGGATTGCCGGAACCGGGCCAATCCCCATATATTTCGGTTCCACGCCGACAACGTTCCAGGACACAAGGCGGGCAATGGGCTTTAAGCCTTTTTGCCCCGCATAGTCGCTTGATGCCACTACCACTGCACCGGCGCCGTCCACCATCCCGCTTGCATTCCCTGCTGTGACCACGCCGTTTTCTATGAATCTCGGTTTCAGCCGGGCGAGCTGCTCCATGCTCGTGTCGCGGATATGTTCATCGTCTTTCACGACAATGTCCCCTTTCCGCCCTTTTACCGTCACCGGCACAATCTCTTCCTGCAAGTACCCCTTTTCCCGTGCCCGTTTCGCCCGTTCGTGGCTGGAAAGGGCATGCTGGTCGATTTCTTCTCTCGTAATCCCGTATTTTGCCGCCAGGTTCTCGGCCGTTTGTGCCATCGTGCAGTCCCCGTATGTATCATACAGACCGTCCCACAGCCAGTCCTCCACTTTCGGGGAACCGAGCGGGCTGCCCCAGCGCATGCCCCGAATGACATGCGGCACCTGACTCATATTTTCCGTTCCGCCGGCAAGAACGACTTCCGCTTCCCCGGTTAAAATATAACGCGCCGCTGTTACGATCGCTTCAAGCCCCGTCCCGCACAGCCGGTTAATCGTAATAGCGGGCACATCAATCGGCGTTCCTGCCTTCAAGCCGACATGCCTTGCGAGCAAATGGGCATCTTTGCTCGATTGCTGTACATTGCCGAAGACGACATGGTCAATTTCTTCAGCTGAAATATTCGATTTTTTAATGGCTTCTTTTGCCGCAATCGCCCCCAGATCGGTGGCCGTGATTTCGCGCAATGAACCCGAAAGCTCTGTAAACGGCGTTCTTGCGCCTTCAAGCAGTACAATATCGGTCATCTGATCCCCCCCTATCTGCCAGAAAAAGCCGGTTTCCTTTTTTCAACAAAAGCGTTTAATCCTTCTTTTCGGTCTTCGGTGGAAAAAGCATTGCCAAAGCAGGCCGCTTCAATCGTTAGCCCGGTTTCTATATCGGTATTCGAGCCGGCATTGACTGCTGTTTTCAGCATTTGCAGTGCGACCGGCGGCTTCTGTGCAAGTTTCCGGGCCCATTCTTTCGCTGTATCTAGCACTTCATCTGGCGGTACAACTTTATTCACAATATGCAGCGCAAGCGCACGGTTTGCGTCTATCATCTCCCCGAAGTAGAGCAACTCCTTTGCGACCCCCTGCCCGACGATTTTTTGCAGGCGCTGGGTACCGCCGCCGCCCGGAATAATCCCGAGGCCGGCTTCCGGAAAAGCAAATTTAGCTTTTTCGGAACTGATCCGCAAATCACAGACAAGTGCAAGTTCAAAACCGCCGCCCAATGCAAGGCCGTTTAACGCGGCAATGACCGGTTTCGATGTATTTTCGATTTGGGTAAAAACCGCCCGCGACATTTTATTCATTTTGTTCACACCGACAAGGTCAAGCCCGGCCATTTCATTAATATCGGCGCCGGCCACAAACGCTTTTTCCCCGCTTCCGGTCAGGACAATGGCGCGTACTTCATCGTCTGCATCCAGTTCATGAAAAATATGCGATAACTCCTGGAATACTTGTGTGCTGAGCGGATTGACAGGCGGCCTATTGATTGTGACGACTGCAACCGACTCTTCTTTTTCGCATAGCAAATATTGATGACTCACGCTTTGACCTCCTCTTTGTTGTAATCATAAAATCCCGCGCCAGTCTTTTTCCCGAGCCGGTTCGCTTTTACGAGCTGTTTTAACAAAAGCGGTGGTGCAAAATGCGGGTCGTTCAACTCTTCTTTTAAATAATTCATGACATGGTAGCCGATATCAACGCCGGCAAAATCTTGCAGCGTAAACGGCCCCATCGGATAGTTCAGCCCAAGTTTTACCGCCTTGTCGATATCTTCCGCCGTTGCCACGCCTTCTTCCAAAATTTTAATGGCTTCGATAAATTGCGGAATCATAATGCGGTTGACAATAAAGCCGGGAGAGTCTTTTTTCACCTCCACCGGTTCTTTCGATAGCGCTTTGGATAACGTTTTCAATTCTTCCACCGTTTCATCGCTCGTGTTGAAACCCCTAACAACTTCCACGAGTTTCATCAACTGGGCCGGATTGAAAAAGTGCATGCCTGCAACGCGATCAGGCCGGGTGGTGGCGGAGGCGATTTCCGTAATCGACATCGAAGACGTATTTGTAGCAAGAATGACATGGTCTGGGACAATCCCGTCAAGCTGCGAGAATACTTGTTTCTTCAATTCCAAGTCTTCAAGGACAGCTTCAATGACAATATCGGCATCTTTCATGTCATCCAGATTGGTTGTCGTCCGGATTCGCGCAAGCGTTTCCTGTTTTTCCGTCTCCGTCATTTTTCCTTTTGCAACACTTTTGGACATAAATTGGTCCATCCTCGCCAAAGCGCCGTCAAGAAAACGGTCTTCAATGTCCCGTAAAATGACCTGGAATCCCTTCATGGCTGCTAAATTGGCAATGCCGGATCCCATTGAACCGGCGCCTACTACCCCAATGGTTTGAATTGACATATTTTTATCTCCCATCCTATTATACTTAACTTTCTGTTAATTCATTGTAAGCCTTTTCGATTTGGATGGGTACCTGCAGACTGTATGGTTTTTTTAAAACTTTTCCTACACTTTGTAGGAGTGTTTCCGTCTTCCAGCGTTCCTGATCGGCTAGGCCGTACTGTCAAAAACAAACCGTTTAAAACGCTTGCCTTTTTGGATCCTTGTCTGTGACAGGTTTTTTCAAAGAAAAAACACCTTTCATCTAAAAAGGTGTCCATCTCTGTTTAAGCGTCTTCATCGGGAAGACGTTTTTTACGATATCCGTACATCTCATATAACTTAAGGGCCATCATCAAATTGAAGCGCGTTTCCGAGTCATTCAGCCTAATGTTCAACAGCGACTCAATTCTTTCAAGCCGGTAGAGCAGCGAGCTTCTGTGCATGAACAACTCCTTTGAGGTGCTGTTGACGTTCCCGTTATTTTTTAAATACACATCCAGTGTGTGGCAAAGATTCATGCTTTTTGAATCAGAATACTCGATTAAAGGACCCAGCTGTTTTCTTAAAAACAAGTCAATGGCAGTGGGGTTGTTCAGATGATGCAGAATGGTATAGGAACCGAGCGCTTCAAAAAAAGCGAATTTTTCCTTTCGCAGGCGAGCCTTTACGACTTTATGCGCCTGCAATGCCTGTTTGAAGCTTTCTTGATAATCTTCTACATTTGCTGTTTCAGACCCGATTCCCATAAACAGCGCACAGTTTTTCCATTCATCCGCTGCCCAATGTTCCATTTTTTCATGCAAGGCTGGCCAGTCATGCCCTTTTTCGCGTGTTGCCGGGGCAATGACAATAAACATGCCTTCCACGCTTGCCGTTAGGATGTCTTTGTCCCACTCCAGCAATTTTGATTTGATAAAATCCCATATTTGTGCCGTCTGATCTTCCTTTTGTCCGTCCGGCGCAATGGATAGAACAGCAACTCGGTGACTTTTAAATAAATCCCACTGCAAAAAATTGGCATATTGCAGGACGGACTTTTTATTTTTGATTTTACCGGTTAAGATCTGGCTGACAAAACTGTCCTTTTCCTGCTCTTTCGCTTCGAGGACGAGCCGCTGCTTCATAAATTGGATCGAGCATATATTTTTGGACAAATCAACGGTAAGCCGGTCAAATTCATCGAAACCATCCGGATTTCTTCCTATTGCCAAAAATCCGAGCAGGCGGTTTTCAGCGCTGATCCGCCAAAAGGAAAAAACAGATTCATCCGGGTTTTGAACCGTAAATCCATCTTTAAAAGATTTTTTTAGCTTTTTCGCCTCCTGTGCGAGCGCTGTAACGTTAACCGGTTTTTCTGGGCTTATGGTTTGAATGGCAATTGGTTGCATGAACTGATCAAATAACACAATAGAGCTTTTAAAAATTTCCGCGAACGCAAAGAGGATCGCATCGAAACTTTCATTTTTAACGGTTTCTTTGATCAGCTTTTGCTCATAGTCGAGAAGACTGAGCAATCGGTTTTTGCGTTCTTTTTCATTGTTGTAAAGCCGGGCATTTTCAAGCAGGGCTGCAATATATTGGGAAAGAAAGTCCAGCACGGCCAGGTCTTCTTCCGTAAATCGGCCGGAATACTTTTTTTCAATATGCAGCACCCCTACTGTTTTGACGTTCACAACAAGTGGGATAGTCAGCTGGCTGCTTCCCGGTTCTTCAAGATAAGGAAAGGTATCTTTTAAACGGTAATTATCCATCGGAATGATTTTCGGGTAGTCCATCTTCCCGTAGGCCGGGGGTTGAAAAACAAAGCTGTTTTCTTTCTCGCTATAGGCGTAAATGCAGGCAAAATCCGCTTTTGTCCACAGGCCTGCCTTTGAGGTTAAATCCGCAATATAATTTTCGAACGGTTTTTCCAAGGAAAGGCTCTGGCTGATCCACTCCATCCCTTTTATTCTTTTTGATTGCATTTCTTTTTGCTTCACCATTTTTAAAATGACGGCGATGTCTTTTCCAAACTCCTCAAAAGACTGTTCGAGGTCAAGGAGGGGGACATAATGGTCATACCCGAAAATGCAAAGCCCGAACGGATGGTTTTTTTCCGCCAGCGGAACGGTAAACCACGTTTTTGCCCCCATCTCTTTTAATTTGCTGATAAGCAGGCAGTTTTCATCCCCGTCCTTTTGCGAAGTTAAATTCTGGGCCAGCAGTTTCGGCGTACAGCGCCCAACCAGTATCGGGAATGCGGCGGCAATCGAATCCAGTTTTCCGCTCCAGGCCTTGCAGATCAAAGCGTCCGTTTCGATTAATGCAACCCCTACAAAATCAAAGTTTATTGCTGCATGAAAATAATTCGTCAAATATTGAAGCGCTTCTTCTTCCGTATCAAATTGGATTAACTGGCGCGATGTATTTCTTAAATGCTCCTCCACATCTTTCATCAGCCTGTTCAGCTTAATGTCATGCACGATCCTCCCCTCCTTTTGAATTTTCACGGCTCGTTTTTGACGCTTTGTACACATTCAAGCCTTTCCTGTAAAACGCGTGTTCTTTTTGTGCAATACTGTCCCCGACTTTTAACTTTTTGCCGGCTCTTTCGCGATGGAAACGCTAACTTTATTGTATAGAATACCGTGGAGCTTGTCACACCATTATTTATTATCTGAATTTACTGCTAAAAATGAGCAAACGGACAGGGAACCTCTTTTCCCTGCCCGTTTTGTGTAAACGGCTAATGTGTCGCTTTTATTTCTGAATCCAACTTTTCCTGCTCCCCGGCATGATCGTGCACCCCATACTTCTCCTGGACGAAAAGCATCGCAAGCCCTCCAAGGACTGCCGCTACGGCAATGGCCGAAAAATTGTATTGCGGAGAAAGCTGCAATGAGAGCAAAAATCCGACAAATGTGGGCGCGACGATTCCTCCTATCCTGCCAAATGCCATTGTGCTGCCTAAAGCGGTTGACCGCATTTGGACAGGATAATATTGCGAAACAAAGGCATTGGATAAATTTTGAACACCTACAGAAGCCGCACCCACGATAGCAATTAAACCGAGTGCAAGAACGGTGCTGTTGCTGAAGCCGATAAAAGAAAGCGACAGTGCGCCGACAAAGAATAAAGGCACAAGCACTTTTTTAAAGCCAAGTTTATCGACGAGCGGTCCGAATACAAGGGTTCCCGCGATGGCTCCAACCTGCATCACAGCGGTAAAAACCAAACTGGAACTTAAATCATAGCCGGCCTGCATCATGAGGCGGGGAAGCCATGTATTCATGGAGTAAATCAATACGAATGCACTGAAGCAGGAAACCCAGAACATGCAAGTACTAAAAGCACGCTTTTGTTCAAACAGCTTGACAACCGGAGAGCCTTTCTCCTTAAACGGAACTTCTTCGTATTGTAAAGAAACTGTCTCATCTAAACTTGGGTTCACTCTCCGCAGAACCTGCCTCACTTTTTCTTCATCCCCTTTTGCTAAAAGAAAACTGATCGATTCCGGGAGATGCTTGATGAAAAATGGCGTTAAAAGAAGCGGCAAGCCCCCTATCCAATAAACCGCTTCCCAACCGGCTATAGGAAGCAATGCCCGTGTTGTTAATGCGGCTGCAATGGCGCCGGCAGAGTAACCGCAAAATACAAAGGACACGACTGCAGACCGGATATATTTCGGGGAAAATTCAGTTGCCAATGCAATAACGTTCGGCATAACCCCTCCCAGGCCGACGCCGGCGAGAATGCGAAATACCGTAAACATTACCGGCCCTTGCGCAAACCCGGATAGAAACATAAACAAACTGAAAAGAACCGTCGTAAAAATAATGACATTCTTCCTACCCATTTTATCCGCAAGAACACCAAACGCGATCGCACCGACTGCTGTCCCGATTACCGTATAGCTGCCAATCGCACCAGCTAAAACATCCGAAATTCCCCATTCTTTGATTAAAGAAGGAACAGTCGCGCCGTATACCACAACGTCATACCCGTCAAACATAATGGCAAAAAAAAGCCAAAAAACCAGCAATCCGTGAAAAGAGTGGAAACGGCTTTGATCGATAACCCGGTTTGGATTCACAAATTTCATTTTTTACCTCCCAATATAATAGTAAATGCTTATAAAATGCATCGATTCAACTGCCTTTTATTTAATTGAATTTTAACAATTTGTTAAATAAACTTTTACATCTGATTTGTAGGAAATCGTTCCTGCCGTTTTAAACAACTTGTTGGAACCATTAACAGCATTCTCTTTTAGTACCCCTCTAAGAATGCTAAAATAGAGAGAAATAACATCGGCAAAAAGGATGCTTGCCTTATGTCTGAAGCAAAAACAACTGTTAAAATCCAATCCCTCCTTGTTGGTTTTTCTATCATTGATGTGATTGTAAAGCATGGCAAACCGATTAAGTTTAATGAAATTCATGCCCGTACAAATATTACAAAAAGCAATCTGTATAAATACTTAAATACACTGATTTCCATTGGTGCCATTCACCGGAATAAAGAAACCGGGTTATACTCCCCCGGAAGCACATTGATCCAATACGGTATGGCCGCAGTCAACCAGGAAGATATTGTGGCCAAAACTGCATATTATCTTGAAGAAATTAATCATACTTTCGGGGAGACGACTTTGCTGGCCGTATGGACGCATGGCGGCCCGATGATCGTAAAAATGATACACAGCCGGGCCGGACTCAATCTCGGCGGGCAGGTAGGAACCATTCTTCCTGTTCATTCAGCAGCCGGGATGCTTTTTGCCGCCTATAAAAAAGGGCCAATGATTGAAGAATGGATTGGAAAGGGCATTGCCAACATGGTTCCTGATGAGAGGAGTAATCTGAGGGAGAAGCTTAAAGCCATTCAAAAAGAAGGCATTTCATTTGCCAAAGATGCTCTGGCAAAATCAATTTCATCAGCTGCCATTCCAATTTTTAATTACGATCGCCATCTGCTCGGTGCAGTTGTCATTGTTGGTCTTGGGGATACGGTTCCATTACGGGCAGAAGAGGAATCCAGTCGTTACCTTTTGCAAAAAAGCCTTGAAATTTCAGCTGAATTCGGATATGAGTCGGGACAGTCACCAGCGGAGGAATCTTAACCGCAAAAACTTTACGGAATCTATCAGAAAAAGGACCGTCAACTGTGATGTTTTGGCGGCCCTTTATTTTAAATTAAATTGTTACATCCACAGTAAATTCCCCAATCTGCTCAATGCTGATTTTAACGCGGTCCCCTTCCCGGATCGGGCCGACTCCCTCCGGCGTGCCGGTTGCAATAATATCGCCCGGATGAAGGGTCATATGGTCGCAAGCCAGTTCAAAACATTTATAGCAGTCATAGATTAAATATTTCGTGCTGCCGCTCTGGCGCAGTTCATCATTTACCCAAAGTGAAATTGCCAGATCATTGGGATTTTTAATTTCATCCTCCGTCACAATCCAAGGGCCAATCGGGGTAAATGTATCAAACGATTTTCTCCATGTCCGCTCTTCATTTCCGCGGATGGAAATATCCAGCAAAGCAAAATATCCGAAAATATAATCCTTTGCTTCCCTTGCTTTTACATTTTTTGCTTTTTTGCCGACAATGTATCCAAGCTCCGCTTCGTGGTCCGTCCGCCTTTCCGGGAATGGGAGAATTATCGGGTCGGACGGTCCTGACAGCGATTGCGGAGATTTTAAGAACAAGGACAGCTCTTCAATTGTTCTCGGCGCATTGTTAAATTGGTGGTTCATTTCTTCCTGGTGTTTAAGATAATTTACCGGCGCTGCCCATATCTTCCCTGCTCCCGACACAGGGCATTTGAGTGTAACCCCATTTAAGGGATAAGAAACACCCGAAGCAATTTCCTGTTCAATATTTTCCTTCCATTCATCATAATGTGCCATGAGTTTGAGGAAGGAAGCATGCGGGTCATTGCGATCCCAATTCGTCACTTTTGAAATATCTGTAATGCGATCCCCTGTTACCGCGCCAAGCAAGTCTTCGTTAAAAATTGCGATTTTCACAAATTTCCGCTCCTCTCAGGCAAGGCCGTCCGGTACGAATTCCCTTTCAATTTCCTGGTGCCCGCCATGCTCTTCGTATGCCTCACTATATTCCAGCTCCAGTTTTTCCATAATCGGTTTGTCATTAAATGAAAAGAGAAGGACATCTGCATTTCCGGTATTCACATGCTCATGAACACTCCATGGTGGCAGAATGAAAAAGTCTCCTTTTTCCCACTCAAATTTCTGGCCGTCTATCACCGTATAACCTTTTCCTTCTAACACATGATAAATTGCACTGTGGACATGGCGGTGCGCTTTCGTCTGCCGGCCGGGGCTGAGTTTTTGCATCATGGTTCCGATGCGCGCATCCGCCGAACCACCCGTTTTCGGATTGATGTATTCAATGGCATAGCCGTCAAAAGGGTCCCAGTCTTTTTCCGTCATACAATCCAACAATGCACTTACCTGGTTGAACTTATAGGCAAAAACAGGGGATGGATAATCCGGTGCTGGTTTCTCATGCAGTTTTTTAAACGCGTTCCTTGCAAATTGGCCATTGGAATCACTCTCTGAATCTGCCAGCGGATATGATTCTTCTTCGTACGGTTCAAAGAAAGAGGCAGCCAGCGTACGGACAAGGCCCACATCCAATCCATCCATCCAGATCACCGGCCCAGTCCCCTCATGCCTGTGTTCATGCCATGTCCAAGCCGGTGTCAATACCATGTCGCCACGCTCCATGTAAGCTTTCTCGCCGTTCACTGCCGTATAGGCACCAGTTCCTTCGAGAATAAAACGGATAGCTGACTGGGAATGGTGATGGGACGGGGCATACTCGCCCGGCAGAAGCAGCTGGATCCCGGCATACAATGTATGCGTGCCATAACCAACCAGCCCGCGTTTCAGCAAACTTGGGTTCTGCAGATAAACAACACGGCGTTCCGCATCTTTTCCCGGTTCCACCAATTCACCGGACTGAAGCACATAATCTTTTATCGTCTGCCATTTCCATAAATAAGGTTCAACATCATGTACCGGTTCCTTTGTGACCATATGTCCCAGATCAAACCATAAAGGGCCAAGATTGTGTTTTTTTAATCCTTCATAAAACTGATTTGCTTTTCCATGCACCTTACTTTCAACCATCCGCCCCACTCCTTTTTCTATATAGTTAATTTAATTATCTATATAGATCTTATTTGATGATATAAATCCTGTCAACTATTTTATTTTATTTTTCTAAAAATTTTTAAGTAAAAAGCCTGCTGGCATCATGTATGCAGGCAGACAGGGCTTTTTCACAATATCAAATGCAGAATTTTTGGCATGGATAGCCGGCCCGAAAATAAGTAAAATCTACGGAACGCAGCATCCGTTCTTTCTAAAACGCATGGAACGGCTGGATAATCTTCTCCGCAACTTTCCAGCATATCCATTTCATTAGACACATCTTTCACGCCTGCAGCCGCCTTAAGCAATCATGTCAAATAAAAAGGGGTTCCAGTTGATGAGAGTACGCTCCCTTCCCCCCAGACTTCTCTTATATACACCTGAGAGCTTAGAAAATTTCATATTTTATGCATCCAGCTGAACCGAGTCCCAACAAAATATCGGAATCGCTTACAAAATTACACCAATCTTTAACATTTTCTCCTGTATCGCTTTGCTACAATTAAAGTAGGATAAATATTTGGAAGAATTCAAAAGGGAGGGGTCAAAATGAATGCTGCCAACCAGCAAACGAAGAAGATGAAATGGCAATGGGTTTGGATCGCTGCTGCTTTTGCCGCTCTGATTGCGATTACGCTTCTCCCCCACATGAAAGGCCTGCCGATAGCCGGCCAACGTGCACTCGCCATCCTCGCCTTTGCCCTGATATTATGGGTGACAGAGGCTGTTTCCTACCAGGTTAGTGCCGCCATGATTGTTGGTTTAATTGCCCTCTTAATCGGACTTGCGCCAAGTATCCAGGATCCTTCACAAATGACGGGAACAGGCAATGCCCTGGCCATGGCCCTCAGTGGATTCAGCAGCTCTGCCGTTGCTCTTGTAGCCGCAGCCTTATTTCTGGCTGCTGCCATGCAGGTGACCAATCTTCATAAACGGCTTGCCCTCTGGATCTTGTCCCGCGTCGGCACGAAAACGAGTAACCTCGTCTTTGGCGCTATCCTTGTTTCCATCGTATTGGCATTTTTTGTTCCAAGCGCCACTGCCCGCGCCGGTGCCGTGGTCCCGATTTTACTCGGAATGGTGGCCGCATTCGGGCTGCCGAATAACAGCAAACTCGGCGCATTGCTGGTGATTACTTCCGTTCAGGCAGTTTCCATTTGGAACATCGGCATCAAAACGGCGGCCGCCCAGAATATGGTTGCACTCGGGTTTATTCAGAAAGAATTTGAAACGGACATTACATGGAGTTCCTGGTTTTTATATGCGGCTCCGTGGGCATTCATCATGTCCATCCTTTTGTTTTTCGTGATGACCCACTTAATTAAGCCGGAAACAAAAGCCCTTGAGGCAGGAAAAGATTTAATCGAAAATCAATTAAAAGAACTTGGCCATTTAAAAGCTTCTGAGATCCGTTTAATCGTGATTTCCTTGCTTTTATTGCTTTTCTGGACGACGGAAGGAAAACTTCATCCGTTTGATACGACCACTGTCACAATTATCGCGATTGGGATTTTACTGGCACCAAAGATCGGGGTTTTTGATTGGAAATCAGTTGAACATCTTATTCCGTGGGGAACCGTGATTGTGTTTGCAGTCGGCATTTCGCTCGGTACGGTTTTGCTGGACACCCATGGGGCACAATGGCTGTCTAACAAGATATTCGGCTCGCTCGGTCTGGAAACGATGCCGCTCATTGCTACGATTGCCCTTGTATCTTTGTTCAATATCCTGATCCATCTCGGCTTTGCAAGTGCGACCAGCCTGTCTTCAGCGCTGATTCCGATCTTTATTGCCCTCACTTCCACGATCCATCTGGGTGACAACCAAATCGGTTTCGTCCTGATCCAGCAATTTGTCATCAGCATCGGCTTCCTGCTTCCGGTCAACTCACCGCAAGGCATGCTCGCATACGGGACAGGCGCTTTTACGGCAAAAGATTTTCTGAAATCAGGCCTGCCATTGACCATTATCGGTTATCTATTAATCTTATTGTTCAGCATGACATACTGGAAATGGGTCGGATTGCTATAAGCAAGCTCTTTAATATGTAGACGAATGGGGATGGTGAAATGGACAGCAACCGGGATCTCATTTTGGAAAAAATCAGGAATAACCAAGCATGGTATGAATACGGTACTGCCCGGTTCAAAAGGATTTTGTCAGAGAATAAAGGAAAGATGCAGGCGGATGGCACGCATTATTATGATGAAAAAACAGACCGGCTTGAGCAACAGCGTTATTACCGGAAAGCCCGAAAGCACCCTGCATCTGGCCCGGCGTTATTTGCACTTTACCATGATCTCGTGCAAAAAACGCACAAAAACCGGCTGCCGTACCATGTCAGCAAAAACCAGTATTTGGTACATGTGTGGGCCTGCATCCGGGCCATGAACGGCCGCGCGGCTCATTTTACGCCTAAAAAGAACAGGGGTTTCCCGGCCCCTGTTCTGCTTTTACTTTCCAATCCCCTTTATCTCCATTGCCTTCACCGGTAAAAAGGTTTCGCCGGTACTGAGGTAAGTCACCTTCACCTGGTCTCCTTCTTTCAAATAAATGGCCATTGGGACGGTATCCGAGCTGACGGTAAAGTTTTGTCCGCTAGCAAGCAGGAAGGAGACATTGGTATAATCGCCCGTTTTCTCTTTATAAACACGGAGCACCTTGCCGGAAACGGTTTTCGTTTCCGAACCCGATGAGCCGTCAACACTGCTGCCGCCGTGCCGGAGGGCAATTTTATACAACTTAAGCGCAGCATCGGGTGTCGAAGCATTCACCGAGATTTCCGGATTGGCCGCGGAAACGATAAAATACGTCTGCAGAAAACCGTTGGAATCGAGCACAGGCGTCAGCCAGCTGGCTTCGCCGTAAAAATTGTACAAAATCGGCATCGAGCCTTTCCATTTCTTCTCGATAAATTTTTTCTCGACAATTTGCAAATTGCCTTGCGAATCCATATACGATTCCTGCAAATTGCCTGTATAATATGTGGCCTTCCCGGTCCGCGCATTTGTGAGCGAATAGCCGAGCATCGAGTCCACATCTTTTTTCGGGCTCGTAAAATCGGTAAAATAATACATCGTCCCCTTATCATTAAAAATCGGGCTGACATTTGCTTCCGTTCCTTCATCCGTCGGGAGCTTCACATCCCGCTTGCCGAACAGCGTGTTCCAGTAACCGTGGACAAATTTGCCGAAATAACTGTTTTGCAGGCTGACGGCTTCCGGAGAAACAGCACCGTCAATAAAAGCAGGCGCCTGTTTTAAAGAATAGGACTTCATGGCCCCTGATTCCGGATCCACAAGTACAATGCCTTCCGCCTTAAATCCGTTCCTTGCCGATATAAAATGGCCGTAAGTCCGGATATAATACGATTTGCCGTGATCATCCACTTCCACTTGCGGCTCGCCGTAAAAAATCTTTTTCGGATAATGGAGGCGAATGTGGCGGGACAGGTTCTTCTGTAAGAAAGAAGAAGGCGTATAGCGCATATTTTGCTTTACAAATTTTGGATTGTCATCCGCATCTGTTGCGCTCATCACAAAATATCCGGGTGTTTCCCTGCCTTTTAGCCATTTAAAAAATCCGGAAAATTCCACCGGCGCAATATAAACGTATTTGCCGTTCACTTTCTGGATTTGCAGATTTCCCAACTGGTAATAACTTGCATTCGGAACCTGGCCGAATGACTTCTTCATTTTATTGCGCGCAAACTTCGGCGGCACGCTCGCCGGTGTTTCCCGCTCATCAAACGGCTCAATTTCCGTTTTTTGCGCCATTTTCGCTGTGTGATATTTTTCCCCGGCATTCCAAAGCGGCGCTGTCAGCATATACCCGGCGATGCCCAAGGAAACGAGCAAAACGAGCCCCTTTGCGAACTGTTCTTTTCCACTGGCGAGAAAAGCACCGGCAAGAGAAGCAAAAAACAGTGCCGGCCAGAAAACCGATGGGTTCATATCCCTTTTCGTCACGTAGAAAAAAACAGCAGAAAGCACCCACACTAACAGGAATAAAGATAAAAATGTCTTCAGTTTTTCTCCATTTTGCGGCTCGCCGGCGTGTTTCAATTTTTTATCTGAAAAAGGAAATACCAGCACCGCGGCAACCATCGCAAAAATGGCCGTAAAAATGATGAGTAACCCCACATCAACCACCCTTTCTGATCATCTATACGAAAAACTGGAAAAGAAGTTTCATTAAAATAGAAGATGGATGGCATGCGGGGGAGGACTTTTGAAACGGTTTTTGTCAATCTCCAGTTTTAAGCCCCTCTAGCTTCTGGCCGCACAATGGATCATCATGCGGGTCCCGTTACTCAATGCATGCGGCCCGACAGCAGTAAAATGGCCAGCCAAACCGTCCATAAAAAGGCCGGGCCTGCCGTAACCGGAATCACGAAATAGCCAAAATCAAAATGCAGGCACGTGATGATAATGCCAAAAAAGGCGAGCAGGCCGGACCACCGGGCAGAAGCAGAAAACCATTTCGGAAAAGTGCCGCCGGACTGTTTCATCGCCATGCCGTAGCAAAAAATGCCGATCCAGCTGCAGGCAAAACCGAAATAGCCGGACAAAAGCCCGAAGGAAAAAACCGCTTCCCACACTTTGACATCTGTGCCTTTGTTGCCGAGAATCGGGAGAATGGTTAATTCTGAGGCAAGGATCAATATCCAGGCTGCCAGTGCCACAAACATCATCCCTGCGCCAAAATCGGAAGTTTTATTGTTCCTTGCCATGTATGCTTTACTTGCTGCAAGCCCGGCCAGCCATAAGCTGATCGCAATGAGCATGAGGATATGGTCGCCTATCCAAAACTGTGCATGCTTGAACTCGTGATAAGCTTTTTGAAGGTCATATGGATCGACAAGCGGCGGATGCAAAATCGTAGCGGCGAGCATCAAAACCGCGCCAAGCAAAATGAGCCAACCTTCCGGGCGTGCTTTTTTGAATGGATTCATCATAAGCCTCCGCATTCCAGGTTTCTTTCCATTATTTTCCCCTCCGCGGCCGCGCTTCAAACCCACCCCCGGATGTTAAAAACAGGCGTTGAATTTTCATCGCCATAAAAAAGGGGGGCAATGCCTGCTCGCGGCACCGCCCCTCCTGACATGTTAGCAGCAGAAGTTGATAAACGCCCGCTGACACAGCTTTATCATCACTTTTCCTGCGCGATTACAAGTCTATTTTCTTCTCAATCAGATACCCTGTCCCTAAGAATAAGGCGATCATCAACGCCAAATGATAAACAAAAGATGCGATATTTGTGGCGGCAGATCCTGCAATTGCATTAAAGTGCAGCCCGGCGCTATGGTAGTGCATCTGAAGCAGATCATGCAGCCCTGAGGAGTAAAAA
>NZ_JARTJQ010000022.1:0-11374 GCF_036225245.1 Weizmannia sp. CD-2023 | reverse complement strand
TTTTCAAGGAACAATCACATCTTGTGACGACTTTTATATCATAACATATCCGGCAGCTTGTGTCAACAAAAAAAGCAAATCAACAAGCAACCATAAAAAGCACAATTTCTATTATACTCGTTATGCAGTAAATTGTAAGTACTTTTTTCGGTTCGCGCAACAAAATCCTATACAATGCACAAAATCTAAATAAATTGAACTTAAGGTTTTTACGTAAAATCAATTATGCTCCGGATAGATATTGTTTCTGGCAATACATAAAGTAATAAATTTATCTCTCCTGAAGGCTTCCGCTGGTACGACAATAAATACGGCATCGGTGTCTAAGGGTTATCCAAACAAAATATAATAAGGCTTCTATTTTGGCCGGTTTCTGCTTTTCAAACCTCACCGGATTAATTCTGTAATAAACAAATCAGGCCGGCTTTCCAAATCCACCATTTCATTGCTGCTTAAAATTTTTACAAGCGGTTTAATGGGAGCGGACGGTTTCATGTAAAGCACTTCTGCTTCTTCATTGTTGGATAAAAAGACCTTTGATCCAATCGTTAAATGGGCAACAAGGCTAATTAATGCATGGATCACAGCAATATCGAACTCTCCGAAGTGATCCTCCAGCAGCTCTTCAATGGCCTGAAACGGGATTTTCTTCTTTTTATAAATATGGTCGCATACGATGGCATGGTATACATCCGCAACGGCAACAATTCTTGACAGGATCGGAATTCTGTCCGGTTTTTCACCAAATGGATAGCCGCTTTTGTCAAGACGTTCATGATGCTGTAAAATTGCGAGTTTCGTTTCGGATTTCAAAAGGGGCGAGTGCTGGACCATTTTTAGCCCGTATACAGGATGGTTCCTGATTTCTTCGTATTCTTCTTCTGTTAAGGAGGCTGATTTTCTCAGCAAAGGCGCAGGGATTTTTGCCATGCCGGCATCTGCGAGGCAGCCCGCCAATGCAGCCTGATAGCAAGTTCCCTTCCCGAGTTGCAGTTTTTGGGCGATTGCGCCGCTTAACAGTCCGACCGAGACGGCATGATGATAGATGTATTCCTCTTTTGTTGCATATTGATGAATAATGCGGATTTTCCCGGGATCCTGTTCGATCAATTCAAAAAGCGGAATAAAAAAATCCCTCACTTCCCCTACACTGACTTTGGAACCGGACTGCCAGCTTTGAAACATTTTCTTGTAACTGCCAACCGCAGCCGTGTACTGCTCCCGGAATGCTTCTGGCACTGTTGCCGTTTCCTGACTTTCTTCCCTCGTGCTCTCTTTCGTCTCTTTACGGCTATTGGAACGGCCCACATCCACTTCTTCTATCCCGAATGCTTTCAAAACATGAATCATTTTCTGCGTTAAAAGGGTTCCTTTTGGCATAATGGGGTGAGCCGTTTTCCCCATAACATCCTCAGCCAAACAATAGCCGGGGACGAGATCGACTACTTTTATCTTCAAGTTTTTCTCCCTCCGTCAACAAGCAACTGTGCTGCCCATATTTTATCAAAAAAAAGAAGCATTGTGTGCAATGCTTCCCGAGATTTCTTATTCCTCTCCGGTTTCTTCCACCGGATCAGCATGATTTTCTTCTTCATCTTTTTCCACTTTTGCGACTGTGGCAACATATTCTTCGTCACCAAGACGGATCAGTTTGACGCCCATTGTATTTCTGCCGAGCACCGAAATATCCCCGACAGCCATCCGGATCAGCACGCCGCCCGCTGTAATGAGCATGACATCTTCTTCTCCCGTTACCGTCTTCACAGCAATAAGCGGGCCGTTCTTGCTTGTGATATTGCAGGTTTTCAAACCTTTTCCGCCCCGGCTCTGGATGCGGTACTCGCTTCCTTTTGTCCGTTTTCCATAGCCGTTTTTGGTCACAATAAGCACATCATCGTTTTCTTCCAGAATTTCCATGCCGACTACTTCATCATCACCGCTTAAAGTAATGCCTTTTACCCCTGTTGCCGACCGCCCCATTGAACGCACATCCGTTTCCGGAAATCTGATCAGCATGCCGTTTTTCGTACCGATAATAATGTCTTTATGGCCGTCCGTCAGTTTCACGGAAATCAGCTCATCTTCTTCTTTCAGATGAATAGCAATCAGGCCGTTCGTCCGGATGTTGGCAAATTCAGTTACAGGGGTGCGTTTTGAAATGCCTTTTTTTGTGGTAAAAAATAAAAACCAGTCTTCTACGAAATCTTCCACACGGATCATCGTATTGATCCATTCATCCCTGTCAATTTCAAGCAGGTTGACAATCGGAATGCCTTTTGCCGTTCTGCCGTATTCCGGGATTTCGTATCCTTTCTTCTTATAGACTTTTCCTTTATTTGTGAAGAAAAGGATCGTATCATGTGTTGATGTCGTTAAGAGATGTTCAACAAAATCGTCTTCATTCGTGCCCATCCCCTGCACGCCGCGGCCGCCGCGTTTCTGACTCCGGTACGTCGAAATCGGCAGGCGTTTGATATAGCCGTTATGGGTCAGGGTGATGGCGATGCTTTCCTGCGGGATCAAATCCTCGTCCTCAATCTGGTCAACGCTTGCTGCTATAATTTCCGTGCGCCGTTCATCATTAAACCGTTCTTTAATTTCGAGCAGCTCTTCACGGATGATTTCAAGCACTTTTTCTTCATCTGCCAAAACGGCTTTCAGTTCTGCAATCAGTTGGATCAAGCCCCGGTATTCTTCTTCAATTTTTTCGCGTTCCAGTCCGGTCAAACGTTGCAGCCGCATATCGAGAATTGCCTGTGCCTGCTTTTCGGACAGGGAAAATTGCTCCATTAAGCCGTTGCGGGCAATATCCGTTGTTTGCGAGGAACGGATCAGCTGGATAATCGCATCAATATGGTCGAGTGCAATGCGCAGACCTTCCAAAATATGGGCGCGCGCTTCCGCTTTTTTCAGTTCAAAAGCCGTTCTGCGGCGGATCACTTCTTCCTGATGGTCAAGGTAATACTTGAGCGCCTGTTTTAAATTCAGCACTTTTGGCTGGCCTGCAACAAGTGCCAGCAGGTTGATGCCGAATGTCGTCTGCATGGCGGTATGCTTGTACAAATTGTTCAAAATCACATTCGCATTTGCATCACGGCGGACTTCAATCACCATCCGCATGCCGTTGCGGTCGGACTCGTCACGCAGATCGGTAATGCCATCGATCCGCTTTTCATGCACGAGTTCTGCAATCCGTTCGATCAATTTGGCTTTGTTGACCTGGTAAGGCAGTTCGGTCACAATGATGGATTCTTTGCCATTTGATTTTTGTTCAATTTCCACCTTTGCCCGGAGTGTGATAGAGCCTCTTCCCGTTTCATAAGCACGGCGGATGCCGCTTCTTCCGACAATTAAACCGGCCGTAGGGAAATCCGGCCCGGGGATATATTCCATCAATTCCTGAATCGTAATATCCGGGTCTTTGCTTAAAGCAAGAATCGCGTCGATGACTTCACCGAGCTGATGCGGCGGAATGTTCGTTGCCATGCCGACCGCAATCCCGGAGGAACCGTTCACCAACAGATTCGGAAAACGGGATGGCAGGACAGCCGGCTCTTTTTCCGAACCATCGTAGTTGTCCTGAAAATCAATCGTATCTTTGTTAATATCGCGCAGCAGTTCAAGGGAAATTTTTGACATGCGCGCTTCCGTGTAACGCATGGCAGCAGCCGGGTCGCCGTCAACAGACCCGAAGTTGCCGTGCCCGTCAACCAGCATATAGCGGTAGCTAAAATCCTGCGCCATCCGCACCATGGTTTCATACACGGCCGAATCGCCGTGCGGGTGGTATTTCCCGATGACTTCCCCGACGATACGCGCCGATTTTTTATACGCTTTATCAGGGGTCATCCCGAGATCGTGCATCGCATATAAAATTCTCCGGTGCACAGGCTTTAATCCGTCCCGTACATCCGGAATAGCCCGGGATACGATGACGCTCATCGCATAGTCAAGAAAAGATGTGCGCATCTCCTGGGTTAAGTTTACTTCCACAATTTTCGATTCAGGTGTGTCAGCCATTTATGCAACCTCCTTTTCTTTAAATGTCCAGGTTTTTCACGTAAATGGCATTTTCTTCGATAAAATTCCGCCGCGGTTCCACTTTATCGCCCATTAGCATTTCAAACGTGCCGTCCGCTTCAATCGCATCGTCAAGGCTCACTTGCAGCATCGTCCGGTTGGCAGGTTCCATCGTCGTCTCCCAAAGCTGTTCCGGGTTCATTTCACCGAGGCCTTTATAACGCTGGATGGCCGGCTTCGGCTGGGCGGGCAGCGTATTAAGCAATTCCTCAAGGCCACGGTCGCTGTATACATATTCGACCCTTTTTCCCTGCTGCACTTTATAAAGCGGCGGCTGGGCGATATAAATATAGCCTGCATCGATTAACGGGCGCATATAGCGGTAGAAAAACGTTAATAATAACGTGCGGATATGGGCGCCGTCGACATCCGCATCCGTCATGATCACGACTTTATGATAACGCGCCTTCGAGATGTCAAAATCTTCCCCGACACCTGTGCCGAGCGCGGTAATAATGGTACGGATTTCCGCATTTGACAAAATTTTATCCAAACGCGCTTTCTCTACGTTTAAAATTTTCCCTCTTAAAGGCAGGATCGCCTGAAACATCCGGTCCCTTCCCTGCTTGGCAGAACCGCCGGCCGAGTCTCCTTCGACAATGTAGAGCTCGCTCTCAGCCGGGTCGCGTGATGTGCAGTCTGCAAGTTTGCCCGGTAGGCTTGTCGATTCGAGCGCGCTTTTTCTCCGTGTCAGTTCGCGCGCTTTTTTCGCAGCCATCCTTGCCCGGGCAGCCATCAGCCCTTTTTCGACAATTTTCCGCGCCACTTGAGGATTTTCCATCATAAACTTCTCAAACGTCTCGGAAAATACCGCATCTGTAATCGTTCTTGCTTCTGTATTTCCAAGCTTCGTTTTCGTTTGTCCTTCAAACTGCGGATCCGGGTGTTTGATGGAAACAATCGCAGTGAGGCCTTCCCGGACATCTTCGCCCGTTAAATTGGCTTCATTTTCTTTGATCAGATTGTTTTTCCGGGCATAATCATTGATGACGCGCGTTAAAGCCGTTTTAAAACCGGACTCATGTGTGCCGCCTTCGTAGGTGTGAATATTATTGGCAAAAGAATAGATATTGCTGGCAAACCCGTCATTGTATTGAAGGGATACTTCAACGGTTATGCCGTCTTTTTCGCCTTCTACATAAATCGGTTCCTTATGGAGCACTTCTTTCGAGCGGTTCAAATGCTCCACGTACGATTTGATCCCGCCTTCGTAATGGTATTCTTGTTTGCGCGGATTTTTTTCGCGTTTGTCCTCAATGGTGATTTTGATCCCTTTATTTAAAAAGGCAAGTTCACGGAGCCGGGTTGTAAGAATATCAAAGTCGAACTCGGTCGTTTCCGTAAAAATTTCCGGATCCGGCTTGAAGTGAGTCGTTGTGCCGGTACGATCCGTTTCGCCAATGATTTTTAAGTCAAAGGCAGGTTTGCCGCGGCGGTATTTTTGGTAGTAAATATGCCCGTCGCGGTGGACATAGACATCGAGCTCTGTAGACAGGGCATTCACAACAGACGCACCAACCCCGTGCAGACCGCCGGACACCTTATATCCGCCACCGCCAAATTTCCCGCCGGCGTGCAAAATGGTCATGATGACTTCAACGGCAGGCCTGCCCACTTTTTCCTGGATGCCGACCGGGATGCCGCGTCCGTTGTCCTTCACGGTAATGCTGTTGTCTTTTTCAATAAAAACATTGATTTCATCGCAAAAACCGGCCAGTGCCTCGTCAATGCTGTTGTCGACAATTTCCCAGACAAGATGGTGAAGACCTCTCGCACTTGTCGAGCCAATATACATCCCCGGACGTTTGCGCACCGCTTCCAGCCCTTCAAGAACCTGGATTTGCTCGGCATCATAAGACTGCTTCTGTAATTGTTCTTGTTCCAATTATACCACCTGCACTCTCTTAAATTGAACCGCTCACGATGGATGTTGCGGGATTTGCGGATACTTTAGCACCTACTGGTTATCCCGGCAGATTGCACCCGCCACTTTTTGCGGTTAGCCGGAAACAGACGTGCCAAAAAACACGCCTTGCATGAAGCCGGTTCAACTCATAACTAAAGTTACAAGCCACCACCGGTTGAATCACAAAACAGCTTTTTTTCGTATGTTAAACCGGTTTTCCGGTAAAATGTTCGGTTATAAACCCGGCCGGAGAAAGGCCGATTGCCCGTTTGAACAGAATGCCGGGGGAAAAAGGCGATAAATAGACCGCATTTTGGGTAATCACGGCCGATTTAAAGCTGCCCTTTGCCAAATTGACTGTGGCTTTTTTGAAAGCCTGCAAATAAGCTTTGTTGATCCCGGAGCTATTGAGCGATCTCTCGTCCATAATAGCGATAATGTCATCACTTCGAATCATGACATCTTCTGCGAGATGGAGATACATAGGCACACCTCACCTGACAATTTGTCCTGCCTTCACTGTATACATGGATGCCTCCCGTAACGTTTGATGATCAACCCCATCCACGCTTGTCGTTGTCACAAATGTCTGCACCCTTCCCTGAATCGCATTCAGCAGATGGGACTGGCGGTAGTCATCCAGCTCCGACAGTACGTCATCCAGTAGCAGGATCGGATATTCCCGGATTTCCGAATAAATCAGTTCAATTTCAGCCAACTTAACAGATAATGCGGCTGTCCGCTGCTGCCCCTGCGATCCGAATGTATGGACATCTCTGCCGTTCACGACAAAAGCCAAATCATCGCGATGCGGGCCGGCCATCGTCACGCCCCTGTCAATTTCCCGCTCCCTTATTTCAGCAAATTTATTTTCGTATGATTTTATCATTTTTGACCAATTGAGCTCTTCTGATACATTCACAGAGGGTTTATATTGGATCTCAAGTTGTTCCAAGCCGCGGGAAATCGAATGGTGGATCGGGCGTGCCCATTCTTCGAGCATCCGCACAAATTCAAACCGCCGCATGACAATTTTAGCGGCTTGTTCAATCAACTGTTCGGTTAAAATATCGAGCATCGTCTGGTCTGTCTGTTTTTTCATTTGCAGCTGCTTCAAATAATGGTTCCGTTGCTGCAATATTTTTTGAAACCGGCTCATATCATACAGATAAACCGGCGAAATTTGCCCGATCTCCATATCGATAAAGCGGCGCCTGACCTGCGGGCTCCCCTTTACAAGATTCAAGTCTTCGGGCGCAAACATGACCACATTCATATTGCCGATATACCGGCTTAGTTTTTTTTGCTCAATATGATTGTACTTTGCTTTTTTGCCTTTTTTGGAGATGGTCAATTCAAGGGGGACAGAACCATGCGTTTTGTGAAGTCTCCCTTTTATTTTAGCATATTCTGCGTCCCAGCGGATGAGTTCTTTATCATTTGACGTCCGGTGGGATTTCGCCAATGCCAAAACATAAATGGCTTCCATCAGGTTGGTTTTTCCCTGGGCGTTTTCCCCGAGGATCACATTGACTTTGTTTTCAAATGGAATGGTCAATGTTTCATAGTTGCGGTAATTGTGAAGTTCCAGTTCCTGCAGGTACATATGCCAACATCCTTTATGCGGAAAAAGCGCCGGTCAACCGCGGATAATTTGAAACGTACCGATTCCGCCAATTTCAACCCGGTCCGCCTCTTTCAGTTTCCGCCCTCTTCTTTGCTCCGGTTCTCCATTGACGAGCACTTCATGTTCGGTTAAAAACCATTTTGCCATTCCGCCGCTTTGAATGATATCCGCAAATTTTAAAAATTGGCCAAGCGTAATGGTATCTGTTGAGATTTTTACATTTTTTGCCATTTCTTCACTCTTTTCATGTACTCACTAACATATTATTTTACTAAAAATCAGGCAGAAACACAAAGCATAACAAGGAATTCCCGTTGCCGCCCGCTGTTTTCCGCATGCAACGGAGATGAAAAAAGCCTGTTAAAAAACAGGCTTTTTTCATCAATACGTCCTGACTGGCAAAATCAGCTGCAATGTCGTATCATCATTTACCGGCCGGATGACAAATGGCCTCATCGCACCGGTAAAACGGATCGTGATTTCCGTTCCCTCGAGCGCTCTTAACGCGTCCATCATATATTTTGAACTAAACGAGATCTTTACTTCTTCCCCTTCAATCGATTTGCAGTTTACTCTGTCCGTCACTTTCCCGATTTCGGGCGAATTGGAGGTGATTTCAATCGTGCCCGGCATATCCGTAACGGATGAAAGTTTCACAACATTTGCGTTTTGCCCCTCTTTTGCGAGTAACGACGCCCTGTCAATGGCTTGCAAAAACTCTTTTGTATTCACCACGATTTCCGTTTTTCCATCTGTCGGGATCAGCCGTGATGTATCCGGGTAATTTCCTTCCAATAGCCGCGAGAAAAACAATAAACGCTTTGCTTTAAATAAAACCTGATTATCCGTTATCACAATTTCCACTGGTTCATTCGAATCCGGCAAAATTTTATTCAACTCATTTAAACTTTTCCCCGGGATTACAATATTATACTCGGCATCTGCAGCCGTTTCGATTTCCGCTGTCCTTTGCGCCAGGCGGTGGCTGTCTGTTGCAATACAGTTCAGCCGGCTACCTTTAATGCTCCAGTTTACACCTGTCAAGATTGGGCGGGTTTCCGCGGTGGAGACGGCAAATACCGTTTGCCGGATCAAATTTTTTAAAATATCTGCCGGAATCCGGATCACTTTGTCTTCTGTAATTTGCGGCAAATGCGGGTACTCTTCCACATTAAGCCCGTTTAAATTAAAGTTCGATTTGCCTGAGCGAATGATGGTCTGGAATTGATTGACAACCTCTATCTCTACAATATCCATCGGCAGCTTTTTGACCAGTTCCCCGAAAATCTTTGCTTGCAGCACAATGCCGCCTGTTTGCTGAATCACAGCCATTTCATCCCCGTCTTCTTCTTTTGGCACAAATGACTCAATGGAAATATCGGAATCACTGCCCGTAAAAGTAATGCCTTCTTCTGAAGCAGTAATTTTAATACCGGTTAAAATCGGAATCGTGGTTCTGGACGTAATGGCTTTTGACACATCTTGGACACTTTCGATCAGGCGGTTCCGCAAAATAGAAAATTTCATGGTTATTCCTCCATCGTGTGACGCATATACTTATACTTAATCTTTTTTTAAAAAAACAGTAGTACTAGTAATAGAGGTTGTGAACATGTGGATAACGTTGCTGGTACAATGAAATACAGTCTATCCACATGTGGACAGACTGTTCATACATGATCCGTTGTTATGCACAATATGCTCAAGCCCGCTTTTAAAACGTGGACTACCCGTTTTTCAGCAAATTTTGCAGTTCTTCAATTTTCTTTTGAAATTGCGTATCCGTTTGAATCAAATTGGCGATTTTTTCATGGGCATGGATGACGGTTGTATGATCCCGGCCGCCGAATTCTTCCCCGATTTTCGGCAGTGAAAAATCCGTCAGTTCCCTTGATAAATACATGGCAATCTGGCGCGGAAATGCGACCGATTTTGTGCGCTTTTTCGCTTTAAAATCTTCCATTTTTACATGGTATTCTTCCCCGACCACTTTTTGGATGTCCTCAATCGTAATCGTTTTCGGCTTGGAACTTGGAATGATATCTTTCAGCGCTTCTGCAGCAAGGTCGGCATTGATATCCTTGTTAATAAGCGAAGAATAGGCGACAACACGGATTAATGCCCCTTCTAGTTCACGAATGTTCGTGTCAATCTGATTCGCGATGTAAAGCATGACTTCGTTCGGGATATCTAAACCGTCCGCTTTCGCCTTTTTTCGCAAAATGGCGATCCGTGTCTCAAGGTCAGGCGGCGTGATGTCCGTAATTAATCCCCACTCAAACCGCGAACGCAGCCTTTCTTCAAGCGTCGGGATTTCTTTCGGGGGCCGGTCGCTTGAAATGACGATTTGCTTGCTCTCCTCATGTAGCGCATTAAAGGTATGGAAAAATTCCTCCTGCGTGGATTCTTTTCCGGCGAGAAACTGAATATCATCTATCAGAAGGATATCCACATTCCGGTATTTGTTCCGGAATTCGCCTCCTTTATTGTCTCGAATGGAATTGATGAATTCATTCGTAAATTTTTCAGAAGACAAATACACCACTTTGGCTTTTGGATTATGCTCCAGTACATAGTGCCCGATTGCATGCATTAAATGCGTTTTTCCAAGGCCCACGCCGCCGTATATAAATAACGGGTTATAGGCTTTCGCCGGCGCTTCGGCAACGGCAAGGGAAGCAGCGTGTGCAAAACGGTTACCGGAACCAATGACAAAGGTATCGAATGTATACTTTGGAATCAACATACTCTGATAGTCGCGGGTATCATTCAATTTTTCCGCTGATTTTTTCGGGGACGGGAACAGTTCCGGTTCATCACTGTCCTGCTGTTGCGGAATAACGAATTTAATTTCAAGCTCTTCTCCGGTTATGTCGTACAAGACCGTTGTGATGAGCGGAATATAATGGCCCTCCAGCCAATCCCTGGCAAATTCATTCGGCACGGAAATGACAAACGTATCGTTTTTGAGCGAGTATGCCTTCGTCGATTTCAGCCAGGTGTCAAAGCTGGGTTTACTGATCTTTTTTTCAATCACGGACAATGCTTTTTCCCAAAGATCAGCGATATTTTCCAACGCCAATCCCTCCTTTTTATCAAACGAAAAATAACCATTCTCTCTGTCTGTGTAACAATGTTTCGGCGAAGGTTACGGCCATTTATAAACATGCATATGTTTGTATAGTGGAAAAATATATAATAAGGAATAAATACGGTTTTTCGACAGCATCCACCAATTGTGGACAACTTTACTCCATTGGTCTGGATAAACTGTCCACAAGTTATCCACAAACTGTGGATGAACAAGTTATGCACAACCGGTTATCCAGGGTTAAAACACAATAATCATAACAGATAATCTTAGGTGTTGCAATGATCTTTGTAAATTATCCACAATTCGCAAAAGGTGTGAAAAAACATTATCCACACGCTCTGAATTTGTGTGAAACTTGTCAATAATTGTTGTGGACAGTTAAAAATTCACCGAAAAATTATCCACATACCGGATATGTGGAAAAATGGCGGCTGATGACAAAGGGTGATCATCATGTCCCGTTCTTTTCGGAAACCCGAGCCGTTTTGACCGGAAAAGCAAGGAAGCGGAACCGGAAAAACGGCTCGTTATTTCTGCGGGAAAATGAAAGTCTGGTACGTGAGAAGTTTTGGTATGTGTAAAATTTTACTCGAAGGGGCAGATGAGTGGAAAAAAATGGGAAGACGCTCTATCATCTAATTGTACACTTCAAGATGAACATCTAGAG
>NZ_JARTJQ010000021.1:0-3230 GCF_036225245.1 Weizmannia sp. CD-2023 | reverse complement strand
CGCCTTTAGGGGCTCGCCGTGTTTCCTTTATCTCAGTCGAAAGCTCCGAAATCCGTACGCCGATGACCAAGGCGCTTCCGCTTTTCTATTGGTTAAGTCCTCGATCGATTAGTATCCGTCAGCTCCACGCGTCGCCGCGCTTCCACCCCGGACCTATCAACCTGATCATCTTTCAGGGATCTTACCAGTATAAACTGTGGGAAATCTCATCTTGAGGGGGGCTTCATGCTTAGATGCTTTCAGCACTTATCCCTTCCGCACATAGCTACCCAGCGATGCCTTTGGCAAGACAACTGGTACACCAGCGGTGCGTCCATCCCGGTCCTCTCGTACTAAGGACAGCTCCTCTCAAATTTCCTGCGCCCGCGACGGATAGGGACCGAACTGTCTCACGACGTTCTGAACCCAGCTCGCGTACCGCTTTAATGGGCGAACAGCCCAACCCTTGGGACCGACTACAGCCCCAGGATGCGATGAGCCGACATCGAGGTGCCAAACCTCCCCGTCGATGTGGACTCTTGGGGGAGATCAGCCTGTTATCCCCAGGGTAGCTTTTATCCGTTGAGCGATGGCCCTTCCATGCGGAACCACCGGATCACTAAGCCCGACTTTCGTCCCTGCCCGACTTGTAAGTCTCGCAGTCAAGCTCCCTTATGCCTTTACACTCTGCGAATGATTTCCAACCATTCTGAGGGAACCTTTGGGCGCCTCCGTTACCTTTTAGGAGGCGACCGCCCCAGTCAAACTGCCTGCCTGACACTGTCTCCCACCCCGGTAAGGGGTGCGGGTTAGAATTTCAATACAGCCAGGGTAGTATCCCACCGATGCCTCCGCCGAAGCTGGCGCTCCGGTTTCCAAGGCTCCTACCTATCCTGTACAAGCTGTACCAAAATTCAATATCAGGCTGCAGTAAAGCTCCATGGGGTCTTTCCGTCCTGTCGCGGGTAACCTGCATCTTCACAGGTACTATAATTTCACCGAGTCTCTCGTTGAGACAGTGCCCAGATCGTTACACCTTTCGTGCGGGTCAGAACTTACCTGACAAGGAATTTCGCTACCTTAGGACCGTTATAGTTACGGCCGCCGTTTACTGGGGCTTCAGTTCAGAGCTTCGCCTTACGGCTAACCCCTCTCCTTAACCTTCCAGCACCGGGCAGGTGTCAGCCCCTATACTTCGCCTTGCGGCTTCGCAGAGACCTGTGTTTTTGCTAAACAGTCGCCTGGGCCTATTCACTGCGGCTTCCCGGGGCATACACCCCAAAAAGCACCCCTTCTCCCGAAGTTACGGGGTCATTTTGCCGAGTTCCTTAACGAGAGTTCTCTCGCTCACCTTAGGATTCTCTCCTCGCCTACCTGTGTCGGTTTGCGGTACGGGCGCCTTTCACCTCACTAGAGGCTTTTCTTGGCAGTGTGGAATCAGGAACTTCGGTACTAAAATTTCCCTCGCCATCACAGCTCCGCCTTGGCGCGAAGGATTTGCCTCCGCACCGGCCTAACTGCTTGGACGCGATCAACCAGTGTCGCGCTTGCCCTATCCTCCTGCGTCCCCCCATCGTTCAAACGGTGAAGAGGCGGTACAGGAATATCAACCTGTTGTCCATCGCCTACGCCTTTCGGCCTCGGCTTAGGCCCCGACTAACCCTGAGCGGACGAGCCTTCCTCAGGAAACCTTAGGCATTCGGTGGAAGGGATTCTCACCCTTCTTTCGCTACTCATACCGGCATTCTCACTTCTAAGCGCTCCACCGGTCCTTCCGGTCCGGCTTCAACGCCCTTAGAACGCTCTCCTACCACGGACACCATACGGTGTCCATCCGCAGCTTCGGTGATACGTTTAGCCCCGGTACATTTTCGGCGCAGCGTCACTCGACCAGTGAGCTATTACGCACTCTTTGAATGATGGCTGCTTCTAAGCCAACATCCTGGTTGTCTAAGCAACGCCACATCCTTTTCCACTTAACGTATACTTTGGGACCTTAGCTGGCGGTCTGGGCTGTTTCCCTTTCGACCATGGATCTTATCACTCACAGTCTGACTCCCAAGCATAAGTTTTTGGCATTCGGAGTTTGTCTGAATTCGGTAACCCGATGAGGGCCCCTCGTCCAAACAGTGCTCTACCTCCAAAACTCTTCGCTTGAGGCTAGCCCTAAAGCTATTTCGGAGAGAACCAGCTATCTCCAAGTTCGATTGGAATTTCTCCGCTACCCACACCTCATCCCCGCACTTTTCAACGTGCGTGGGTTCGGGCCTCCAGCAAGTGTTACCTTGCCTTCACCCTGGACATGGGTAGATCACCTGGTTTCGGGTCTGCGGCCTCATACTCTTTCGCCCTGTTCAGACTCGCTTTCGCTGCGGCTCCGCTTCTTCAGCTTAACCTTGCATGAGACCGTAACTCGCCGGTTCATTCTACAAAAGGCACGCCATCACCCGTTAACGGGCTCTGACTACTTGTAGGCACACGGTTTCAGGATCTCTTTCACTCCCCTCCCGGGGTGCTTTTCACCTTTCCCTCACGGTACTGGTTCACTATCGGTCACTAGGGAGTATTTAGCCTTGGGAGATGGTCCTCCCGGATTCCGGCGGGATTCCTCGTGTCCCGCCGTACTCAGGATCCACTCGGGAGAGAACGAAGTTTCAGTTACAGGGCTTTTACCTTCTCCGGCAGGCCTTTCCAGGCCGCTTCACTTACCCCGTTCTTTTGTAACTCCCATATGAGTGTCCTACAACCCCGGAAGGCAAGCCTTCCGGTTTGGGCTGTTTCCTGTTCGCTCGCCGCTACTTGGGAAATCGCAATTGCTTTCTCTTCCTCCGGGTACTGAGATGTTTCAGTTCCCCGGGTGTGCCCTTCCTGCCCTATGGATTCAGGCAGGAATCCTGTCCGATTAAAGACAGGGGGTTTCCCCATTCGGAAATCTCCGGATCAAAGCTTACGTACAGCTCCCCGGAGCATATCGGTGTTTGTACCGTCCTTCATCGGCTCCTAGTGCCAAGGCATCCACCGTGCGCCCTTTCTAACTTAACCATAAAAAGGTTTAAATCCAAAAATAAGCGATTCTCGGTTTACTTGGTTTGTTTCTCCTATCCGGTTTTCAAAGAACACATGTTGAAGGATTGAACCTTCAAAACTGAACAAAACGGAAACGTCAAACTTAATTTTGGAAAACGAAGTTTTCCTTTCATTCCTTAGAAAGGAGGTGATCCAGCCGCACCTTCCGATACGGCTCCCTTGTT
>NZ_JARTJQ010000020.1:0-34968 GCF_036225245.1 Weizmannia sp. CD-2023 | reverse complement strand
ATCCATTTGATTTTGGCAACGCAAAAACCGAGCGGGGTTGTCGACGACCAATTCTGGTCCAACTCGAAATTCAAACTGTCGCTCAAAGTCCAAAACACAAGCGATTCCATGGAAATTTTAAAAACGCCGGATGCTGCAGAGATCACCTTGCCGGGCCGCGCCTACTTGCAGGTCGGCAACAATGAAATATACGAACTGTTCCAAAGCGCATGAAGCGGCGCCAACTACGTCCCGGACCAGGACGACCAGGACATGTTGGACACTACGATTTATGCGATCAACGACCTTGGCCAGTACGAACCTATTTCTGCAGACTTAAGCGGGCTTGCTAACCAGAAAGAAATTACCAAAGTCCCGACCGAACTCGAAGCCGTCGTCGATTGGATCCATGCCCGCGCCAAAAAACTCGGCATCGCCCAACTACCAAAACCGTGGCTGCCGCCGCTTGAAGAGCAGATCTATCTGCCGGAATTGCATGCGGTGGATTTTAGGGAATGTTGGCAAAATGAAAAAACAGATCTTGAGCCGGTGATTGGTTTTGCGGATTTGCCTGAAATGCAAGAACAAAAGGTGCTGCAGCTCAATATGGCGAAAGATGGACACATCTTGATTTATTTAAGTCCGGGGTACGGAAAATCTACATTTCTCCAAACAACGGTAATGGATCTGGCCAGAGTGAACAACCCGGGAAACTTGCATATATATTTGCTTGATTTCGGTACAAACGGCTTGCTCCCGTTAAAGGAACTTCCGCATGTTGCTGATACGATCATGATTGATGAAACGGAAAAGATCTCAAAACTGATCCGGCTTACTTCATCGGAGATTAAAAAGCGGAAAAGGCGGCTTAGCCAGTACGGGGTTGCAAACCTGAAAATGTACGAGAAAGCAAGCAAAGAACATGTTCCTAACCTGCTTTTTGTCATAGATAATTATGACGCTGTCAGGGAAGCGGATGATTCGGATGCTTTTGAGAAAATGATTACACAAATTGCCAGGGAAGGAGCAAGTATCGGCCTGCATCTTGTTATCAGCGCCAGCCGGCAAAACGCAATGCGGATGCAAGTATTATCAAATATTAAAATACAAATTCCATTGTATTTAATAGATCGTACAGATGTACGCGCCATTGTAGGGAAAACAGATATTGAAATTGAGGAAATTCCGGGAAGAGGGATCGTAAAGTTGGATAATCCGATATTGTTTCAAACCGCATTGCCGGTGAGCGGAACGGATACCCTTGCTGTCATAGAAAGTATCCAAAAAGAAGCAAAGGAAATGGACCGGTTCTGGAACGGAAAGCGGCCTGCCCCAATTCCGGTGATGCCGGAAGTGCTTGAATTTCCGCAGTTTGCAGCAAATCCGGCTGCAAAGGAATATGCTGAAAAAGGATGGATTCCAATCGGGCTGGAGTTTGAAAATGTAACACCAATTGCGATTGACACGAATGCCAGCGGTCCCTTTCTCTTGATGAGCGACCGGCTGGATGAATTGAGCCGATTGAGAGAATCGGTCACGAAAAATTTGTCACTTGTAAAAAATAAGAAGCAAATTATGGTGATTGATTCGGGTGAACAATCTTTGTCACGGATAGCTTCACAGCTTCATGCCTATATTTCGGAGCAGGAAAGCATCTCTAGGGTGAAAAATGATCTGCTGGTTGAAATAGAAAAAAGAATGAAAACCGGTTTACTTGATCCCAATTGGATAATCTTTATTTCCGATTTAAAAGACTTCTGCCGGCGGACAAATCTCACAGCAGAAGAAATGAATAAGCTGCTGAAGAATGGACCCAAAACAGCCATTCATTTTATCATCGGATCAGAATATGCTTATGTGGGCCAAAGTTTTGAAGAAGTGCCAAGACTTGTACGTGATTATGTGGAGACAGGGCTGATTAGTATGCGTCTAAGTGATCAGGATGTATTTAAACAATCATATATTTCTAATGAAAAGTATCCAAAACCGTACGAGGGTTATTTTGTTCGTGACTATCAATATGAAAGAATTAAAATTCCTCAATAAAAGGATGGATGTATGATGGATGAAATGGTGCATACTTTGATGAATCAGAAGTCCAGGCTCTCAAGCCAAAAAATTCACATTCAGCAGGATCTGGCAGATATAAACGCAAAGATTAAGAGATTAAAAAGTGCTTTAGGAGAACTGGAAAAGGAAATTTCCAATTTACAGGACAAAGCAAAGCCAATTTTAAGTTTTGAAATCGACGGCAGCAAGTGGAAAGGTGAAAAAAAGGGGAAATTTGAGGAGGCTTATGATGTTTACCAGAAAAGTATAAATAACTATTTAAAAAAAGCGGAAAATAAAAAGGAGCAGTTGAGCGACGAAATCAGACGTGAAGAAAGCAAACGTTCCATGTACCAAGACAGCTTATCTAGTATTGCCGCACAGATTTCAAACGTGTCAAGCCTCATTGAGACTGCGCAAAACAAAAAATAGAGGTGACTTTACATGGGAGAAACTAAACTGAATGTTGAATTGTTCGATTCAAATATTGAACAACTGCAGGCAGCCGTGTCAGACATGGAGACCAATCTCATCAAAACAACGTCTTTTGACCAGACAAACATTAACCCGTTTAAAGAAGAGCTGAAACAAGTGACAAAGGCGATGGAACTGCTCAGAAAATACAAATCGATTTTGGAAGCAGATATTCAGACCCTTAAGAACACCGGGGAATCCATCAAGAAACTCGATGAGCAAATTGAAAAATCCTATGATAATTATCGAAAATTGCAACAGTAAAGGAGGCAAACCATGGGTAACAAAGTTGAGATGACTGAAGTCGTTTCTTTTTCGGATGAATTGAAATCGGCGGCAAGTTCGTTAAAAAGCCAGCTCGATGCCATTAAGAAAAGCACAAATCAAATTGCAGAAATGAATTCCTTTACTGGATTAACAGCAGATTCCGCGAAAGATTATCTTAAAGATTTTCATATGAAAATAGCGGATAATTTTACCACTTTATTTGAAAGCTTGAGTACACAATTATCCAGTCATATTGTATCGTTCCAGTCAGAAGTCGATTCAAGCAACGCAGCGCTTTTAGATAGCGGCTATTTAAAAGATGAACAAACAAAGGTAAGTGACCAATACTCAAAAGTATCTGAATCCCATTCGAATTTGAAAGCCACGATTCAAAAAATTTCCGATATCAGCAGTCTAAAACCGCCAAGCTTATCAGAGGCTGCCACGGATAAGAAAACAGCTGTCCAGATCTTACAAAAAACGGAAGATAAACTGCACAACTTTACTACAAAAGGAAAAAAAGACGCGGCCAAAATGGATGAACTGTTAGATCAACTGGAAGCGATCCTTAAAGATGTTGGAAAAATGGATAAAGGGAACCGGTTTTCGGAGTATTATAATGGGTCGGCAAATCAGGTTGCTGTTATGATGAAAAACCTAAATGAAAATTTTGATAAAATTAAAACTGTAACGATTGGTTACATTAAAAACCGTCCATTAATTGAAGCAGCAAAAAAAGCTGGATTGCAAGTAAAGGTAACAAGAGTCCGCGGGAAAAGATATTATACAATAAGGGTAACAAGAGAAGCATTAAGAATTTTAGGGATAGAACCGGATGAAGTGGCGGAAAAACAATTAAGATATCGATTACCCGAAAAAAGGGAATTTACAGCTAAGGATATTCACAGAGCGAATACAAATACAGCTGTTTTAAAATATAATGCAAAACACAAAAATTCCTTAGTGTGGTCTAAAACTGGCGAAGCAGCCGTAAAAAAATACGAGGCACTTAATTATGTAATAGGTGAAATAGATCTCAAAAATAGTATAGATGTAAAACAGTTCTTAAAAACTGTTGGAAATGCGGCTGTAAAAGGGGTAAAAAATTCATTAAAAGATTCTGTTGATGTTGTCTCTGTCGCTAAAAAAGGAGGATTTGGCAAATCACTCGGAATAGTAGGGGCTGGACTTAGTTATTATAGCAATTACCACGATGCCACTGATGATGGTTTAAACAAGAAAAAGGCAGCAGTACGTGCAACGGCAGATACAGTCATTGATACTGCGGTTGGAGGAGCGGTCCAAGCTGGCCTTGTTGCATCTTTTCAAATGTTGATACCAATTCCGGGAGTAGGCGCCGCAGTTGGGTTCGGGGTAGGCGTTCTCGCTAACATCGGTTTAAATCAGAGATCGAAAGATAAATATGGAAGAGAAAAGAAGGATTCTTATATGGATAAATTAAAAAGCTGGTACCATTAAGGGAGGAATAACCATGTTAAAAAAATTTAAAATACAAGATTTTTTAGCTTTAAGAGGTCCTTTTGAATCGAGGAGACAAACTCCGGGATCTCTTGGGTTGGCCTTACTCTTGGGTAGCGTCTTCCAAATATTAATGCTTTTTATAGAACACCGTTTCATGAAACAAACCTATTATCCAAATGCTACTGAAATTTTTACATTTCATCTATGGTTTTCATTATTATTAATAGTTTTCTCTTTGGCTTATGCTATTTCGGCTATAAACATCAGAAGCCAAAAAATGCAATATTTTCTAACGATTGTTTTATCTCAAAATTTGGCTGGCATTTCAGTTTTTATATCAATGTTTTTTCTGATAGGCATTTATGGTGAAATTTCACGAGAAGTATTCCTAAACCTGACAATAATTTTACTTGTTTGTGGAGCATTTGTATTTTTAGTTACGAGTATACGTTTCTATATATTATTGGCAAAAGGAGCTTACAGAAAAGGAAGCAAAAGAGATTTATTAAGAGGAAAGCTTGAAAAGAATATTGCAGCATACCTGCCAACTATAATCGCATCCGGGACGGGGTTATTCTTAACCCTTCGTGCTTTGGAAAGAAGTGTTACAAGATTGGATTTCAATGTCCTGGTCTATGTTTTGTTTGGCATTATAATTTTTTTAACGATGCTTTTTGTACTTCCTGAACAGCTTGTTATACTATATTGCAAGTTCCGTTTTAAAAGTTTTAATTTTGATCAAAATGGAAATTTATATTCGGTGTCTAAGGACGCGAAAGGTAAGCAAAAAAACAATCGAAAAAAAATGGCCCGTATTTGATAACCTGCTGGTCAATGAAAAAATGAAATTAAAATACTAACTGGCTTATAGGGAATATTGGCCTCCTCGCTAAATCATGTGGGAAGAAGAAGTAGCTTCGGAGGTTTTACATGGAGTGGCGGGCATGATAGCCTGTTGTGCGAAAGCCAATTTTCCTTATTAATTGGCGGCTTGGCTTCGTAATCATGCCCGCAGAGGCTCCATGTCAAACTGACTATGATTTTATCTTTCCCCATACCAAAGAGCGAAGAGTCGAATATTGTATAAATAAATTTTCAAAAAGCTAGCCTGGGAATGCCAAGTTGTGTATTATCGGTACCATTCGTGTTCAATAAAATCCGCAATCATCCAAAACATCTAATTTAATTATTTTTACAGCCGTATGCAGGTTAAAATTCACGAATACAGGGAGGAAAATGATGGGCAACAAAGTCGATATGGCGGAGGTAATTGCTTTCTCGGACGAACTGAAGTCAGCAACAAGCAAGATAAAAAGCCAGCTGAATGCCATTAAGAAAAGCGCAAATCAAATTGCAGCAATGGACTCTTTTACTGGTTTAACAGCAGATTCTGCGAAAGATTATCTCAAAGATTTTCATATAAAAATAACGGAAAACTTTACAACTTTATTTGAAAGCTTGAGTACCCAATTATCCAGCCATATTGTATCGTTCCAGTCAGAAGTTGATTCAAGCAACGCAGCACATTTAGACAGCGACTATTTAAAAGATGAACAAACAAAGTTAAATGACCAATACTCAAAAGTATCCGAATCCCATTCGAATATAAAAGCAATTATCCAAAAAATATCCGATATCAGCAGCTTGACCCCGCCAAGCTTATCGGATGCTGCCAACGATAAGAAAACTGCTGTTCAGCTCATTCAAAAAACGGAAGATAAACTGCACAGTTTTACATCAAAAGGAAAAAATGACGCAGCCAAAATGGATGACTTACTAGATCAACTGGAAGCGATCCTTCAAGATGTTGGGAAATTGGATAAAGGGAACCGGTTTTCGGAGTATTATAATGGGTCGGCTAAAGCCGAACTAGTCACTCTTAATAAAGCTATATCACAATTTAATGACGTAAAGACACTCGTTTCAGAAACTGCAAAGGGGTATAAGTTACTTCAAGTAGCAAAAAATGCTGGTTTACAAACTGAAGTGGTAAATATAAACGGGAAAAAATATTACCGGATTTATGCTACTAAAGAAGCTTTAGAAAAGCTGGGGATCAATCCTGACCAGGAGGCAATTCGCCAGTTAAATAAGGGCTTACCTAAAAATAATAAAAAACCAAATGCAAAACAATTAAAACGTGCTGAAAATAATAAAGCAACTTTAAAATATGCAACTAAGAAAAAAGGGCAATCCGGTTGGTCCAAAACAGGGGAGGAAGCGATCCAAAAATATAAACAATTAGAATATTGGGATGACAAACCGGATTTAAAATTTATATTCAAGTCGATTGGGAAAGCAACAGTAAAGGGGGCAAAAGATGCTTTAAAAGATGCAGTTAATTTAAAACCATTCTTAAAAAGCAGAAGTTTATCTAAAGCATTGGGACCTGTAGGTTCAGGATTAAGTTATTACAGTAATTATCATGATGCAAAAGATGATGGACTTAATGTAAAAAAAGCGGCTGCAAGGGCAACAGTAGATACTGGAGTTGATTTAGCCGTCAGCGGAGCGATTCAAGGTGGGCTGACTACAGCATTTGGTCTTGCATTTCCAGGGATAGGACTTGTTGTGGGTTACGGTCTCTCCCTTGCAATTGTATATTTGATAAATAATAGAACAAAAGATGCATACGGGAGAGAAAGAAAAGATTCAATTATGGATAAACTAAAAAGTTGGTACCATTGAGGGAGGAATATATTTATGAAAAAAAAATTATCAGAAAGCAGTTTTACAGCATTAAGATTGCCTTTTGAATCGGGAAGACAGACGCCGGGTAATATGAGTATTGCTTTATTTTTATTTGTATTAATTCAAGCACTTCTTATATATATGGAGTATCATTTTGCAGCGTTTTCCCACTTCCCTAAAAAATATGAAATATTATCGGTTCATCTTCGTATTACCGTAATCCTGGCAGTGTTGTCGGTTGTATATTGTATACCTTTTATCTATAAAAGAAGCCAAAAGGTACAATACATGATTATAATTCTCACTTCGCAAAATGTCGCTTCCGTATCTCCACTATTACTGGCATTGTTGTTAATGGGAGAAAGGGAGGTTGGATCAGTTTTTTTAATTCTGTTTACGAAAGTTGTACTAATTATTGGAATGCTGGTTTTTATCGCTACATCCGTTCGGTTTTATATTTTACTAAAGAAAGGTGCTTATGAGAGGAATTCAAAGAAAGATATTGAGAGAATTTTTATGGAGAAAAATATGAAGGCCTTAATCCCGGTGCTTGTTACTTCAGGAACTGGCTTATCCCTTATCATTACCTTTTTATCAAGAAATGTTCGCATTATAGATATTGACTTTTTTATGTCAGTTATTTTTCCTATATTGATATTTTATTCAGCACTTTTTGTTCTTCCTGAACAGTTGGTGATTTTATACTGCAAGTTCAGGTTTAAAAGCTTCAATTTTGATAAAGAGGGTAATTTATATCCTTTTTCCGAAGAAATAGAGGGCAGAAAGAAAAAAATACCGGTAATTGAAGCGGGCACTGTTTATGTAGATAAAAGCAGCAAAAAAACGGAGGATAATGAGAAGACAAATGTAATAATTGATAAATTTAAAAATTGGTACCACTGATTAAAAATCTGGAAAGGAAGATGGAAATGAAAATTGAAAAACGTTCGCTCTTATTTGATAATGTAATGGTCTATGAAACGACCCAATTAAAAGAAGACTGGACTGAATCTTATCTTATGATGGAAGGGTTGCCGTTGCTGGAAAACGTATATCAAAACGGGCCGGTATTTTTCTCTGTCGCACCCGTTGAAGGGGAAGAGAAGTTCGGACATTTTACATTTTATTTACCAATTAATTTACCGGTAAAGACGAATAATGAAAAACCTATCCACTTTCAAGAACGGTTTGAATTAAACAATGCACTTTGCCTGCGCCAGGCTGATGAAGAACTTGATTTTTATGCAGCTTATGAGAAAGTAAAAAAATATGCGGAAAAAGAAAACATAAAGCTGAAAGACATTTACTACATTGTTCTTTTGGAGGTTTTTGATGATGTCCTGATCGATTTGTATGTGCCGATTGAGGAGGAACTGTCATGATTTTTGAAAACCATCACATTGCCCATCGCAATATCGTCTCTAAACTGTATAATTTTGTCCCGGAAGAAATTCAACTGGCTGTTGAAGATTTTGATAAAATCCTGACCGATCACGGCTATCATCCGAATGGAAAGATGTTTTTTTCAATGATGAGCGATCCGCGTGATGAAGTGATGGCAGCAGAAATTTTTTTGCAAATTGAAGAAGACTATTGTGTAATCCCGGATGAACTTATTTTTTTCCGCAGCTATTTTTACGTTTCCTCAATGCTTGTGACAAGGATCACTGAAGACTTTCATGTTCAGTCGCAGGTCAAGTACTGGGAACTGGTGGATTACTTCGATAACCATAACATCGTACAGTTGACACCTGTATTTGTGGAATACAAGACAGACCCGTCGGGAAAGCATTATGCGGAAATGAGTGTCGGGTATGGGCTATTGCCTGAAGAAAATGATTAATGGATTTTAACATTTTTATATATTAAATGAAATATGGAGGGATGGAAAATGGAAACTGAATCTGTAAAATTTTATCCAAACAGGGGTATGATGGCTATACTGGGAATCATTATCCCAGATTACGAAAGTAAAATAGTAATTTAAAATAAAAAAGTGCCCCATCCTTTGGTATAATTGATTTTGAGAAAAAAACAATAACCAAGAAAGGGGCACCTTTAAGGTGAATTATATCATTCCTGTCTCAAGAATTAAATATGAATTCAATTTAAAGAATAGTACAAAATTTAGTGGCATCCTCCCATTTCTGCAATTTCTGGAACGGATGAAAATCCAGCAGACTTTCCGGGGGTTTGATTGCTTAAAGAAAGACAATGCCAAATTTCCTCTAAGTAAAATATTTGTATATCTGATTGCGGGCTGGATGGCAGATTGCTCCCGTATGTTTCATTTTCAATCACTCCAGAATGACCCTTTGATTCGTGCTTTCTTAGGAGGAAAATGCCCGCATTATACGCTTTTAAGCAAGGATCTATTAAGGTTGGAGAAAATCGAGGATGCTGCCATAGAATTCAAAGAACGGGTGATGGACATCATCGAACCATGGCTGGATTCCGATCTCATTCTTGACTTTGATTCAAGTGTCGAAACGGTTTATGGAAACCAGGAGGGAGCGAAAATCGGGGTGAACCCCCATAAGCCGGGCAGAAAAAGCTACCACCCCCTTCTCGTTTTTGAAGGAAAATCCCATCTTTGCTTAAACGGTGTGCTAAGACCGGGAAACGTCCATTCAGCTGACAACGGAATTGAATTTGCCGAGGAAACCTATCGATTGCTTTCCGCTCAGTACCTTATCCGGTACGCCCGTTTTGACAAGGGATTTGGCGGAGAAAAGTTTTACAGTTATTGGGAGCAGCAGAAGATTAACTACGCCGGCAAACTGAAATGGACATCAAGATTGAAAAAGTATGTTGAAAACGACAATTCTCCGTGGATCCGGTATGTTGATGATGAGCTGATTGTTATAGAGGGAAAAACAGTCTACTACCAAGCAACTTCCTGGGAAAAGCCAAGAAGAGTTGCGGTCATCCGAAAAGCTGACAAGTATGAGGAAGACCAGCTTCAATTGTTTGATTTTCTCTGGGATTATGAAACCATTGTGACAACGATGGACTGGGAACCTATGGATATTTGGAGATTTTACAACCAGAGAGCCTGCCTGGAAAACTATATCAAAGAGTCTAAATATGGTTTTTCAATGGACAAGATTCCAACAGATTCTTTCGGGGCAAATCATATGGCTCTTCTGATTAAATTACTGGCGTACAATTTATTCGAGATCTTTAAAAAGGACCATTGCCCGGCTGCGTTCAAGTCCTATACCATCAGGCGGTTTCGAAGAGAGTTTATTTATTCGGCCGGCGTGCTGACGTCTCACAGCGGAGGGTCTCATTGAACATTTGTGAGACATATGCCCACAAATGGGCATTCCGGAAAATGATTCAAAGTGTGCGCATGATTGATTGAGAGACAGGAACTGAATACTGGAAATTAAAAAGCCCGCAAAGGTGGGGAGGGGGAAAGTATACCTTCAACCACCTGAAATTATAGATTTGGATTCCATATTTTACATTTACTTCCACGTGTGTGGATTTTAGCTATCAAATCGCTGCACTTTCGTAATTTGGGTTTATTTTATATATGAGGAAAGTTGTTGCCTATGAGACGAGGGCGGATGAGTTCCCCTTATTTCAAAAATTCGCGAGAAAATTTGATTTGGACATCAAGTATATTGATGATGTGTTAACCCCTGAAACGGCAATGGAAGCAAAAGGCGCTGAAGCGTGACGATCCTTGGGAATTATCCGGTCGGCTCCGGGACTTTCAAGGCTTTAAGGGATGTCGGCGTGAAGTATATCGGCCTGAGGACTGCAGGATATAATCATATCGATCAGGAAGCCGCAAAAGCATATGGCATCCGTTTTTCGAATGTGGCGTATTCGCCTTATTGCGTGGCCGATTTTGCAACGATGCTGATTTTGATGTGTGTGCGGAAAGCAAAACAGATCTTAAGCCGTGTCGAGGCACAGGATTTTTCTGTGGAAGGGATTCAGGGCAGGGAAATGCGCAACTTAACGATCGGGATTATTGGCGCCGGCAGAATCGGCAGCATTGTTGCAAAAAATTTGGCCGGTTTTGGCTGCAACCTCATTGCACACGATACTGTTGAAAGGGATGAATTGCGCGGCATCCTGAAATATGTATCGTTGGATGAACTGCTGGAGGAAAGCGATGTGATTACCATCCACACCCCCTTGTTTGATCGTACATACCATATGATTAACCAGGATCGTATTGCAAAAATGAAGGACGGCGTATGCATCATCAATTGTTCCCGCGGTGCCGTAGTGGATACGGATGCGCTCATCGCAGGGATTGAGGGGGAAAGTCGGCGCTGCCGGGATTGATGTGCTGGAGGATGAGGAAGGAATTTTTCATTATGACCGCCGCGCGGATATTTTGGCCCACCGCCAGCTGGCCGCTCTGAGATCTTTTCCCAATGTGATCGTCACGCCGCACACTGCGTTTTACACCGATCAGGCGGTTAGCGATATGGTGGAGATGGCGCTTACATCGCTTGTATCCTTTATGGAGACGGGGAAGAGCAGGTGGGAGATTAAGGATTAATTGAAAAGCACGGAGTCCCGGGATTCCGTGCTTTTCCAGTGTACAGCGCATGGCGATTTGTAGGGGAGACAGCGACTAACCATTAGTGTATGAGTTCGGTTAATCAAATACGACTCACATCCTACCCGATTGCTGATTCCTTTGCTTATTCAATGTTAAAATGAGGGATATCAAATTTAAAATAAAATGAGCGATCATCAATAAAAATACTTGGACTTTGTGTCCAAGCATTTTACAAAGAGCTGCTAAACCAATGCTCATGATCCGGCCGTTTGAATTCTTTTGTTCAGACGGCCTATTTATATTGACATATCGTGATTTTGTGATATGATCATTGTATGGAACTAATTGAAGTTTTTAAAGCCCTATCCAATGAATCAAGATTGCAAATGTTGCAATGGCTGAAAGAACCCGAACGTTATTTTGTGCCTCATGAAGGAGTTGATATGAATAAAACCGGGGTATGTGTCGGCCAGATGACTGAAAAATTAAAAATGACGCAATCAACAGCTTCTCAATATCTTATGATCCTTTCCAAAGCAGGACTGTTAAAAACAAAAAGAATCGGAAAGTTTACGTACTACAAAAGGGATGAGAATGCCATTCGTGAAATTGTGGAGCTTTTAAAAAAAGAACTGTAATACGATAACTGAATTCTGTTTCAAGGAATTCAGTTTTTATTCCAATAATCATATCGACATATTTTAATATGTAAATTTTTAACTAAAATAAAGGAGTGTATGAAATTGTCAAGTACCTTGAAAATTTACATTTTAGCCATTAATAGCTTTTTAGTTGGCACAACTCAATATATCATTTCCGGTATTTTGGATAACGTTTCTAAAACCTTTGGAATAACAATTTCAACAGCAGGACAGTTTATCACGATTTTTTCACTTGTATATGGGATTTTTACCCCTATTTTCTTGGCATTGACAGCACGTATGGATCGGCGCAATCTCATTCTTTATTCACTCGGATTATTCGTCCTGTCCAATATTCTGGCATTTTTTTCGCCTGGTTATGGTTGGTTTTTTGTTGCCCGAATTATCATGGCGCTCGGGGCAGGCATAGTTGTTGTTACTTCTTTAACGATTGCTGCCAAAATAGCACAGAAGGGCAAACAAGGAAGTGCTATAGCAACAGTCATGACGGGACTTACAACATCGTTAGTGATTGGAGTTCCGCTTGGAAGAGTTATTTCAGATGTATTTGGTTGGAAATATATCTTTTGTGGGATTGCTCTACTTGGAATCCTGGAGATTATCGTGATGTTCTTTACTATTCCGAAAGAAGATGGAGATAAACCAGTACCTTTATTAAAACAACTTGCGCTTTTAAAAAGACGAAAAGTTGCACTGGGATTGGCGATCACCTTTTTCTGGCTGGGTGGGTATTCTGTTGCCTACACCTATATATCTCCCTATCTTCTTAATATTTCCGGTGTACACGAAAATTTGCTGAGTGGGGCGTTGCTGATATTTGGTATTGCCAGTTTGATCGGTTCTAAATTCGGTGGATACAGTACAGATAGATGGGGCGTTACCTTTACATTAGCTGGCGGGATGGCATTGCATATCCTCATGCTCATCTTATTATCACTTGTCACCAACACGTTTATTGGGGTCATGGTGATTCTGGTTTTATGGTCATTTTCGGCATGGACATCAGGTCCTACGCAACAATTCCACTTAGCTGCCATTGAACCTGACTCATCCAGTGTATTACTTGGACTTAATCAATCAATGATGCAGCTTGCCATCGCAGCTGGTGCAGGTGTAGGCGGAATTGCGGTCAAACAAGGTTCCCTAGCTTCTGTTACCTGGGTTGGCGCAATTGGAGTGATGATTGCTATTATTGTAACCATTATGACATCACGCAGTAATTCCAAGAAGAAATTATCAAATACAGCTTAACGGCGATCATCACTACGGTTTAATGGACATTATCTTAAGAGCCTTTGCCAGAATGCTACATCCCTGAGGCTGTAAGCAATCAGACAATTAAAGCTCGTGGATTTATTCCACTAAAGAATAAGGAAATTCGTAAGAACCTTATGACAAATATGTTGAAAGGGATGAATTGCGCGGCATCCTGAAATATGTATCTTTGGATGAACTGCTGGAGGAAAGCGATGTGATTACTATCCACACACCCTTGTTTGAAAGTACATACCATATGATTAACCAAGAACGTATTGCAAAAATAAGGACGGCGTATGCATCATCAATTGTTCCCATGGTGCTGAAGTGGATACGTATGCGCTCATCGCCGGGATTGAGGCGGGGAAAGCCGGCGCTGCCGGGATTGATGTGCTGGAGGATGAGGAAGGAATTTTTCATTATGACCGCCGCACGGATATTTTGGACCACCGCCAGCTGGCAATTTTGAGATCTTTTCCCAATGTGATCGTCACACCGCATACTGCGTTTTACCCCAACCAGGCGGTTAGCGATATGGCGGAGATGGCGCTTACATCGCTTGTATCCTTTGTGGAGACGGGGAAGAGCAGGTGGGAGATAAAAGTGTGAAGAACATAAGCAGCTTTTTTATAATTGTGAGACAAAAATAGAGGTATTTAAGCACATATTGAATGACCATTTTACAGCATTGTTGTTGGCCTGATCCGTTGAAATAATGGGGGTAAGCTGATTCTTTGCGTTAATTTTTCGATTATGGTAAACTAATCAATGAACCGTTCAAAAAAGCTGTTGAGCGCTGTCCGGTTATTCATCCGTGATGTGTCCCGTCTTTAACGGCATTATAACCCGCTTTCACTATTTAAGGTATAAAGAAGATAGGTGGGGAAACCAGCTGCCCGTAAAAATCTTTAGAGGCGCCTTAAGCCTCCATTTCCCGTCCGTCACAGTCCATTTTAAGCCCTTTTTCACTTTGCTTACTGCACACTTGCCCGCTATCTTCGAGTTGTTTATCAATTTCTTGCACTTCATATGCCTGCCATCTATTCGGTGGTTTTTCTGGAAATATTAGCAGAAATGCCGAAGTATCGACGAGTGGTTTTTGAATTTCAATGATGATTCCCATTGCATTCGTCTGCGGGTTTTTGAAAAAGAAAACCAAAACAAATGCCGGAAGATGAAAAAATCTTTTATCAATGCAAGTATCAAAAAAACGAATCTTTATAGAAGGGAAGACAGATGCCGAAAACTATCATATAAGGAGTAGATTTGAAAAATGGTATTTAACAAGAAAAAAATTAACATCGTTAATATTCGACAAACGAAAAAAAGTGTGTTTGCTACGGGAGTAGGAAACGCGATGGAATGGTTTGATTTTGGCTTGTATTCTTATTTAGCGGTCATTATCAGCCGGAACTTTTTTAGTGCCGTGGAGAATGACGAGCTGAAATTAATGTTTACATTTGCCACATTTGCGATTGCCTTTTTAATGCGCCCTTTAGGCGGGATTATATTCGGCAGAATCGGAGATAAATATGGAAGAAAAGTCGTTTTAACCATCACGATTATTTTGATGGCCTTTTCCACACTCCTAATCGGTTTATTACCTACGTATGATCAAATTGGAATATGGGCCCCGGTGTTCTTATTAGTAGCCAGAATTATTCAGGGCTTTTCAACTGGCGGCGAATATGCCGGCGCCATGGTCTATATTGCAGAATCTTCCCCGGACAATAAGCGTAATGTGCTTGGAAGCGGACTGGAAATCGGTACGCTTGCCGGCTATATATTAGCTTCACTCCTTGCCAGTACGCTCTTCATCACGCTAACTGACCAGCAGATGGTCACATGGGGCTGGCGAATTCCATTTTTGCTTGGCTTGCCTTTAGGGCTGGTTGGGTTTTACTTGAGAGCCCATTTAGAGGAAACACCCATTTTTGAAAATGAACTTTCCGAGGAAGGTATCCAGGAGGAAAGCTTCCTTTCGATTTTAAAAAACCATAAAAAGGACATTCTGGTATGTTTCGTATCTGTCGCATTCTTTAATGTTACAAACTATATGTTATTATCCTACATGCCATCGTATTTAGATGAGGTTATTGGTTTATCCGGTTCAGCAGGGACGGTATTGATTACGCTGATTATGGTGATTATGGTCCCGCTCGCTTTATTGTTTGGGAAGCTCAGCGACAAAATTGGAAACAAGACGGTTTTAATCATGGGCTTGGGCGGGTTAACATTATTATCTGTCCCTGCATTTTACTTCATCAATATGAATACAATCTTATTCATATTTTTAGGTATTCTCATTTTAGGTATTTTGCTTTCGACTTATGAAGGCACGATGCCTGGTACTTTGCCAACAATGTTCTACACGGATATTCGGCACAGAACACTGGCTGTGACGTTTAATGTTTCTGTATCATTATTTGGCGGCACTACCCCGCTCATCTCAACATGGCTGGTCCACCAAACCGGCAATGCCTTGGCGCCTGCTTTCTATCTGACAATCTTTAGCTTTATCGGCTTTTTCGTCATACTATTCTTATTCCGCAGTACTTCCGGAAAATCTCTAAAGGGTTCGTACCCAACGGTGGCGACGAAGACGGAGTATAAAGAAGCTGTAGAAAATCCAAGACATTCATTATGGTGGCTGATGGAAAAACAAGAGGAAAATAAGCGCCTGTACAATTAAACGGCTGTAGGGAATTTGCATTACTTTATTTGCCGGAGATGGCAGGCTTGCCGGCTTTTTCCGGGTCCCGGCTCAGCCTTTAAACAGAAAAAGCGCCAAAAAATTTGGCGATTTTTCTGTTGGCCAAGGCCCTTAATATTTGGCTGGAAGCGTTAAAAAACTGCAGAAAAGATTTTCTGCAGTTTTTTTTACAATCAGGATGACATTGCCATGCCGCCGTTAATATGGATGCACTGCCCGGTAATATAGGCCCCTTCATCGGAAGCTAAAAGCACATATGCACCTGCATGGTCGGCCGGCTGCCCCGGGCGTCCGAGCGGGGGTTTTAAGCCCGAAGCTTTCCACTGTCTTTTCATCAAAGGTGGAAGGAATAAGCGGTGTCCATATCGGCCCTGGTGCGACCATATTGACGCCCGGAATGGTTGGCCTGCTTACCCGCCGCCGTCAGGGCACCTTATTACCGCCTTGAAAGAATGGCGGCAATAAGGTGAATGAAAACCAGGCAAAAGGGCAAAACAATCTTATCCATCAACCGGAGTGGGAGGTGCGTGATGCACATCAAAGGGAATGTGATTAAAGGAGAATTTGATAAGAAGCGGAATGAATTCTCACTGCAGCATATCAAACAATTTGTTACAGCATCGATCATCAATGTAAACCAGTTCAGATCCTTATATGATTATTTAAAGAAGCACCGGGATGACCATGAAGGCCAAATTCTGACTTTATATGATCAAATGCCGGTCCATTTATCCGCGGAAGACATCCATCTGTTCATAGAAGATCTTGAAAACCTGCAGCCATTGTACCGTCCGGAAGGAATATAATTTTGTAAAACCATGGATCAACTGGCCGGTTATATGATCCCTTTCTCTTTTTGAAAACCCATTTTGCCTGTCTGGTGCGGCATGGACTGGGAACCCCGGCCGATTTTGAAAGCCATCCATTTTAAGTGCCGGGGGAAATCTGCAAACGCGGTTAATTTTAAACACGTGCCTGTATGTCCGCAAAAAAACATCTCCTGTTGGCATTGCCGGAGATGTTTTTTGCCGTTCATTATCTGTGCGGGTGCTTCATTCCTATTCTGTGACCGCCAACTTCACCGTGCCAATTCCTTCAAATTTTCCGCTGTATGTTCCGGCTTCCAGCGGCTTCGGCAGGACAAATGTGCCGGATGAGACAAACATGCCCGGTTCAAGCGCTGCCTGGTGTTCGCCCAGTTTTTTCAGCAGCCATTTTACGGCATGAAGCGGATGCCCCATGACAGCTGAAGATTTGCCTTCATCGAGCACTTTACCGTTAAGGAGCAATTGGCCATGGATATCATCAATATCGCGATATGTATAATCTTTGGCTTCCCCAAAAGCCACTTTTCCGCCGACAGCCCCGTCTGCGCAAACTTGTTCTTTTGGCATTTTAGGGAACCAGTCCTTGAATCGGGAATCAGGAATTTCCAATCCCGGCGCAACTTGTGTCTTTTGGATGATTTCTGCTTCAGACGCATCTGCCGTAAGCCGCTCCTTTACAAGAAAAACCAATTCCAATTCGATCAATGGATGAAGCGTATCTTTGCTCAGGGATATATGGTTTGCCACTTGTTGATCTGTCAACTCGCCGTACAATGGTTCGCGCGCATCGAATAATGCCTGTGTTTCAGGGCTTGTCATGCTGATCTTATATCCTTTTAACGTTTCATGGTTTTCTTTTTTTGCTGCAGTAAAAGCATGCTGCATCCGGTAAGCCTCATCTAAATCGATGCCTGACGGAAAAACATCCTTGTTCAGCGCTTTTCCATTTTTGTAAGCATCATACAAAGTATTTAAAAAAGCTTCCTTTAACATCGCCAAACCACCTTCACCAAAATTTTTATATTTATATAATTTATCTATCATTTTAACACTTTTTGGGAGCGATAGACAAAATTTTTTTGGAATGGGCATTTTTCGGAATAAAAGAGAAATAAAGAGGGAGAGGGGGGACTTAAGCATAATAGTGGGGAAGGAAACGTTAAAAATTCCGGTTTAACCAGGGCCGGGCATTTCAAAAGTGCGGCCCTGGTTGTTAGTGTGCAAGCAGCTGCCGGTAGGACAGGGGGTCTTTTACTAAATCTTCCAGTGTATATTTGTCGAGCACGCGGAGATAAGCGACGAGGGCTTCGTTTAAAACATGCTTTAATCCGCAAACGGGGGAGATGATACAGGCAGAGGCCCCATCTTCCATACATTCCACCAATTTAAAATCATCTTCTGTTATGCGGATCAGTTTTCCAACATTAATTTCGCGAGGATGTTTGTTCAGGCATATGCCGCCTCCCCTTCCGCGCACTGTTTTCACCAGCCCGAGCTGGCTTAACTCGTATGTGATTTTCATTAAATGATTTTTTGAGATGTTGTAGGCATCCGCGATTTCTTTGATGCTGGCTAATTTTCCTTCTTCCAATGAAGCGAGATAGATTAATTCGCGCAAAGCATAATCAGAGTAATGGGTTAAACGCATTGATATCACCTGCCAATCCCATTATACCTGTTCCCGCCGAAAATGGCGTTCATTTTTTTCCTTTCCGGAAAATGTGACAACATTATTAAAGATATATTTAAAATATTGCTTTAAAAACGAAGAAGCACTATCTTAAAGATATATTTTAAATACTACTATTTGGAGAGTGAAAATCATGTTATCGCAGAAAACCATTGAGATCGTAAAATCAACTGTGCCCGTATTAAAAACACAGGGGACGGACATTACTACATACTTCTATAAAACGATGTTTGCCGCACACCCCGAGCTGCTGAATATTTTTAATCAAACGAATCAGTCACAGGGAAGGCAGCAAACAGCACTTGCCAATGCTGTATTAGCGGCTGCTTCTTATATTGACCATTTGGAAACGATCTTGCCGGTTGTGGAACAAATTGCACACAAACACCGCGGCCTGGGCATTCAACCGGAGCATTATCCGATTGTCGGGGAATTTCTGCTGAAAGCCATTAAAGAAGTATTAGGAGATGCGGCCACGGAAGAGGTTTTGCAGGCTTGGGCTGAAGCATACGGATCCATTGCCGACGTTTTCATCGAAGTCGAGAAAAAAATGTACCGGGAAGCGGAAACCAAAAGAGGAGGATGGGAAGGCTTTAAACCGTTCACAGTTGTAAAAAAAGTAAAAGAAAGCAATGCCATTACGTCCTTTTATTTAAAACCGGCGGACGGGGGCCCGGTGCCGTCCTATCTTCCGGGACAATATCTCACGCTGAGAGTAAAAATTCCGGGTGAGACATACTTGTTTAACCGCCAGTACAGCCTTTCATGCGGGCCGGGACATGAGTACTTCCGGATTTCGGTGAAACGGGAAGCGGATCATGAACCAAATGGAAAGGTGTCAACGTATTTACATGATCATGTCAAAACGGGGGATGAGCTTGAGATCAGCGCACCGGCCGGCGCCTTCACACTTGCCGATGAACCAGCACCGGTTGCCCTGATCAGCGGCGGGGTCGGCCTGACGCCGCTGATGAGCATGCTGGAAGCTTTAGCGGATGCCGGCTCTAAACGCGAAATCCATTTTATTCATGCTGCCCGCAATGAAGATTTCCATGCTTTTAAAGCGGAAGCAAAACACCATATTGAAAAGCTTGAAAACGGGCATTATTATTTCGGGTACGGGCATCCCCTTTATGAAAACAGCGGCTGCGATTTCACAGGCCATCTTTCCAAAGCATTTTTGGGAAAGGTGGTAACTGCGCAAACGGTTTGTTATATTTGCGGTCCGGTCCCATTTTTGAAAAATACGGTGCAAATTTTAACTGAGCTTGGCGTGGCCAAAGAAAATATCCGCTATGAATTTTTTGGGCCGGCAATCGAACTGGCTCCGGCTGCAGCCGTTTAAACGAGCGGGGGGAAGAGTGAAAGGCTCACTTTTTCATGCCGGGACATCGTTTTCGGCCAGAACCAGCAACTTTTTGGACGGGACAGCGGATTTTCAAGAGAGGATAAATCCTCGCGTTTTTAAAGCGGGAAAAAGGGGCTGTCCTATTTTGGCTCGTGCGCTGATGATCGATGAAATTCATGAAACGCTTGCGGGAATAGTGGCTGAATTTCACCATCATAAACACCAAATTGGATCATCCTTTCAAAATGAAGGGGCTCCCATCAGCCGTCTAACGACTTTTGGGACAGCCCCTTTTTCAAAAAATCAGCAGCAAGCTTGCGACAATTGGAACGGCAATCATCGAAGACTTGAGCAGCGGGACGGGGGCGCGGTTTGTAAATTTGGCGCCGATGTATGCGCCGGACATTGTGCCGATGACGACTTCCACGAGCAGCCCGAGATCCAGTGTCCCTTGCTGGAAGCTGGCGAGTCCGCCGCCTATTGCAATCGGGATAATGACCATCATGGTTGTGCCGGCAGCCTGGCGGACAGATAAGCCGAGAAGGATCATTAAGCCAAGCTGGATAAATGGCGTCGAGCCGATCCCGAACATCCCTGAGAGCGCCCCGGTTACGATGCCGAGCAAAAGCGAGCGGGCCACAAAACGGGGCCCGGACGGAATGCTTTTTGCCTGGATGGATTGCTTTTGCAGCAAAAACATTCTGAGCCAGAGCAGAAAGGCTGAGAACATGAGCATGCCGGCGGTGAGCCATTTTAGTTCGCCGCTTGCAATATGCGCGGAGACATGGGATCCGGCCCAGGCTCCGGCAGCGCCTATGATGCCGGTTGTAATGCCTGCTTTAATGGAGACATTGCCTTCTCGGTAATGGCTTACCGCCCCGGAAAATGAAGAAAAGATCATGGCTGTTAAAGCAGTCGCAAGCGCGGTATGGATCGAAACGCCGAATAAAATTGTCAGCAGGGAAATGATAAAGCCCGCACCGCCTGCGCCGATAAATCCTAAAATAAGTCCGGTTAAAAACATTGTAATCAAAATGGAAACATGCATGGAAAAGCCTTCTTTCGCGTTGTACTGCTTCCATTTTATCCGGAACTGCAGGCCTTGTCACGCTGCCGGTTTTTAAGAGGGCGCGATCCAGCGTTTGCGTCCGCGGGATGTGCGGTGAGTCATAAAATATGATCACTCTTTTGCCTGTAAAGCCGCCATCATGCAATGGGTGCCGGGGCTTGATGTATTGAATCAGGACAATGAAAAAGCCGGCATTTTAAGGGCCGGATCAAAAAGCGGCGCCCATTTTGCAGCATGAAAAAAAACGGCTCCATTCTTGAAGAACAGGGCCGTTTTGGGGGTTTATTGCGTAACCGGTACAGCGAGCAGCGCGCTCAGCATCCAGATGGTTTTTTCAACGTTTTCCACGAGCGTTGTCGCCATGTCAGCCGTGCCATAATCCTGATTGTCTTCGGCAAGTGCGATCAATTTTTTCAGTTCGACGGCGATCTGTTTGTAGTCTTTTACAAGAGATTCCACCATTTGTTCAGCGGTTAAGCCGGATTTTGCTTCTTCAATGGTTGCAAGTTCAAGGAATTCTTTGAAAGAAGCAGCCGGTTTTCCGCCGATCGCAAGGATGCGTTCTGCAAAATCATCGACCACCGTAGCAGCTTCGTTGTACAGTTCTTCAAATTTTACGTGCAGCGTGAAAAACAGCGGGCCTTTTACATACCAGTGGTAGTGGTGCAGTTTTGTATACAGGACGCTCCAGTTTGCAACTTGCACGTTTAACGCTGTTTCAATATACATTTTCATTCCTCCCCGGTTTTGGTCTTGCTATACTTTTATTATAATATATATCATTTAAAAGTCAATATTAAACAATAATAATTATAAACAAGTTGCGAATGGTGGTAACTTTCCCGGCTTTATCTGGTTTAATAACGATAGCACCAGGCGGCATTCCCCCCGGCCGTCCCGGTTTTCTCCGGTTTTAAAAACGCAAAGGCAAGGACAAGGAGATTCGCTTCTTGCCACTGCCGTCTGTTTTCAAAATTTCGCGCGGCCTGTTGCCCGGTTTTTGCGCTTAAGCTCACGGTACGATCCGGAATCTTTTTTTCGGCCCGGTTTTAGTTTCTGTCGGTTTTAAAGATAATCCCGTTTTGCTTCCGCGATTTTTCGATAACCGAAAGGACTTCATAACTGGACTGGCGCAAGGTTTCATACGTTTTCCTGTCATTTTGCGCGATGATATCGGCGAAATCATTGATTTCATACATCATATTTTGCGCTTCCTGCTCCCGCGAGAAGAGGACCGGCTCCTTTGTCCGCACATCGGCAAATTTCATCTTTTCCAATTCTGAGATGCCTTCAATGATAATGCTGCCTTTTTCGCCGTGGATTTCGCTCGGAATATAAGAATGGGAAATTTTTGAGCAGATCACGGTAATATTGAACCCTTCGTATTGCAGGACAAGGGTGCCAGCCCCGTCAATGCCGTTCCGCAAAAGGACCGGGAAGTACCGGCTGTCTTTCGGTGCGCCGAATAACCAGACCGCAAGCGAAAGCGGATAGACGCCAAGATCCATTAATGCCCCACCGGAGAAGTTCCGCGAGAATACGTTTGGCTCTTCGCCGGCAAGGAATTTATCGTAGCGGGAAGAGTATTGCACATATTGGAAAATTCCGGTTCTGATCTGGCCAACATCCTTTAATTTTTCTTTTAAAAGGGCAGTATTCGGATAATGGATATTCCGGATTGCCTCAAATAAAAATACACCGTTCTGATCGGCAACACGAAAAGCTTCCTTAAATTCTTCCGTATTCGAAAAAATCGGTTTTTCGCAAATGACGTGTTTTTTGTTTTTCAGAAAAACGAGCACTTGTTCAAAATGGAGCGCATTTGGCGACGCGATATAAACAGCATCAATGTTCTCGTTTTTTGCCATTTCTTCAAGATCCGTAAACATATTCGGTGCGCCATGTTTTTCCGCCATTTGTTCAGCGCTTTCTTTTTTGCGCGAGTAAACGGCTTCAAGGGTTAATTTTCCGGATAATTTTGCTGCTTCAATAAAAGCAGAGGTAATCCAGCTTGTTCCAACGGTTGCAAAACGCATAGCATCGCTTCCTTTTCTCATTTTATCTTGATACGTTCATTGTATCACATGTCGAAACGGTTGATAAACAGTGAGGATTCGACATAAAATTTTATAAATAAATGGATATTTTTGTTGAAAAAGATATATAGTTGAAATATATATACATAATCACAGGAATGCCCGGTCTTCATCAGACATATATTGAGCATGAAAGTTCATTTCAAAAAAGCTTGAAATACGGATTGATAGAAAGATAGGCAGGTGCAAAAATATGGGTGTCGGAAAAATACATTATGAATTTATGGATCTCCCGCTCCGCTTTCATCTTTTTTCTGCTGTTGTCGGAATGGACGGTATTTTAAAAAGCATTTCCTCTGATATGCAGACGGTAACGGGTTTTGATGCCGGCGACTGGGTAGGAAGGCCTTTTTCTGCTTTGATGCACCACGATGACCACAACAAATGGGCAGGCATTCTAAATGGAGAGAAAGAAGAAATGGGCCTTTTCATGTACAGGATGAAATCGAAAAACGGTGATTACAAATGGGTGGAGTCCACTTATGCGGTCTTTAAAGATCTAAAATATGGCGAAAAGCCCCATATCCATTTGCTGACGAAGGATATGACGGTGGTCAAGGAATTATACGATTATCTTGTATCATCTGAACAGCTGTCCATGGTCGGGCAGCTTGCCGCGGGCATTGCGCATGAAATCCGGAATCCGCTCACCTCGATTAAAGGTTTTTTGCAGCTGATGCAGGCGGGCGTGATTGATACTGGCCATTACCTTGATATTATGCAAAATGAAATTGAACGGATTGAAATGATTTCAAGCGAGCTGCTTTTTCTCGGCAGGCCGAAAGCATCGGATATGAAAGTTTGCTGCCTGCAAACATTGCTTGATGAAGTGCTTGTTTTAATGGAGACGCAATCGTACGGAAAAAACATCCAAATTGAGACGGTTTTTCCGTCGCAGCCCATTTTTATTTCTTGTGACGATTCAAAAATGAAGCAGGTATTTGTGAATTTAATCAAAAACGGCCTGGAGGCGATGGAAGAGGGGGGAACGCTGACCGTTGAACTTTCGGTGGCCGGGGAACGTGCAGCCGTTGCGATCCGGGATGAGGGAATCGGGATCCCACCGGAAAAATTGGAAAAAATCGGCCAGCCTTTTTATACGACAAAAGAGCGCGGCAACGGGCTTGGTTTAATGGTTTGTTACCAGATTGTAAGAGAGCATAACGGAGACATCTCTATTGATAGCAAACCTGGGGAAGGCACTGTTTTCACCGTGGTACTGCCTTGGGCGGGGCCGGACGGGGAGCAGAAGGCATCCGGCAGTTTTTGATGCGTGCCTGATGGCATCCGGCAATCCATGAAGGCAAGAAGTGGCCGTTTCCGGCAGATTTCTTCCATTGAGAATAAGGAAAAACTGTTGTATGCTTATGTACAGTCTCCAATGGCCGGATGATTTGTGCATTGTTTAACTGTTCATTAGAAAGGTGAGGGCCGATGTAAAAAAACGATGCAAAAATAAACCTACTCTACAATGATTGAAAGGAACTGACATATGGCAGGATTTAAAGATGAAGTGTTATCAAGAAGGACTTTTGCGATTATTTCCCACCCGGACGCCGGGAAAACAACATTGACAGAGAAGCTGCTTCTGTTTGGCGGGGCCATCCGCGCTGCCGGGACGGTCAAAGGTAAAAAAACCGGGAAATTTGCGACTTCCGACTGGATGGAAATCGAGAAGCAGCGGGGCATTTCCGTTACTTCTTCCGTTATGCAGTTTGAATATGCGGGAAAACGGATCAATATTTTGGATACGCCTGGCCACCAGGATTTCAGTGAAGACACATACCGGACACTGATGGCCGTCGACAGCGCCGTTATGATCATTGATGCTGCAAAAGGGATTGAGGCACAGACGATTAAACTGTTTAAAGTGTGCCGGATGCGGGGGATTCCGATTTTTACGTTTATCAATAAATTGGATCGCCAAGGGAGACCGCCGCTTGAGCTGTTGGCTGAACTGGAGGAAATCCTCGGCATTGAATCGTATCCGATGAACTGGCCGATCGGCATGGGGAAAGAATTTCTCGGCATTTATGACCGTTATCACCGCCGCATCGAGCAGTTCCGCGTGGAAGAAGGGGACCGGTTTCTCGCGTTAAATGAAGCGGGTGAAGTGGAAGGGGATGCCCCGATCAAAGAAAACGCGCTGTATGGCCAGGCGTTGGAAGAAATCATGCTGCTCGATGAAGCGGGCAATGAATTTTCGGAGAAGCGGATTGCAAACGGCACGCTGACGCCGGTCTTTTTCGGCAGTGCCCTGACAAATTTCGGCGTGCAGACATTTCTGGAAACGTATCTTCAATTTGCGCCGCCCCCTCAAGGAAGAAAGACGGACGAAGGGGTGGTGGATCCGTTAAGCGAACAATTTTCGGGTTTTGTGTTCAAAATCCAGGCGAATATGAATCCCGCCCACCGCGATCGGATTGCGTTTATCCGTATTTGTTCTGGAAAATTTGAACGCGGCATGTCCGTCACGCTTGCAAGAACCGGAAAACAAATGAAACTGTCCCAGTCAACCCAGTTTCTTGCGGATGACAGGAGCACGGTTGAAGAAGCGGTTAGCGGCGATATTCTCGGCCTGTATGATACCGGCACATACCAGATTGGCGACACAATCTTCTCCGGGAAACAGCCGGTCCAATTTGAAAAGCTGCCGCAATTTACACCGGAACTGTTTGTAAAAGTATCGGCGAAAAACGTGATGAAACAAAAAAGTTTCCATAAAGGGATCAACCAGCTCGTTCAGGAAGGCGCGATCCAGCTGTACCGCACATGGCATACGGAAGATTATATTTTAGGGGCGGTCGGGCAGCTGCAGTTTGAAGTGTTCGAACATCGCATGAAAAATGAGTATAACTCCGATGTCGTAATGGAATCGATCGGTTCCAAAATTCCGCGCTGGGTTGAGGGGGATACGGTGGACGAATCCCTTTCCAGTTCGCGCAGTCTGCTTGTGAAAGACCGTTTCGGAAAACCGTTGTTTTTATTTGAAAATGATTTTGCATTGCGCTGGTTCACGGACAAGCATCCCGACATTAAACTGTATAATCCGATGAATTAAAAAACACTGTGCGGCTTTGCCGTACAGTGTTTTTTGCATTTTTCCGGGGCATGATAAGAACACGTAAAAACGGGAGGATTATGACTAGCCAACTTCAGCTTTAAAGGGGCATGTGCATGAAAAAATTAGCACCGCTTGAGGCGATTGTTTGGAACATTGCCTTGCCAGGGTTTGCCCAGCTTTTGGCGGGCCGTTATGTGAAGGGCATCATGTTTCTTTTTATGGAGTTTCTGATTAATGTGAACAGCCGTTTTAATGAAGCGATCATGCTCAGTTTTCTCGGAAGAACAAGGGAAGCCGGCAACATTGTCGATTACGGATGGCTGATGTTTTATCCTTGTCTATACTTTTTTGCCATGTGGGATGCATATAAAATGGCCCGCGGTAATCTTCAGCCGTATAGTTATCTGCCTTTTGTGTTTGCTGCTTACTTTGTAACGCTCGGATTAATGCTCTCCCCTGCGGTTATCGTCCGGCAAAAGATGCCCGGGCCTGTTTTTTTCCCGATGCTTTGCACCATCCCTGGACTTTTGGCCGGCGGGCTGCTCCGCATAATTTTAACGCGAAAATCGCATAAAAATAGTTGACGGAAATGGATGGATCCCATATAATCAAAATAACAGAATACTTTTGACAATTGTCAAAGGGGAGTAGCGTTAAGTGTGCATGGCACACTTAAAACAAAGTCGTCATTACATGATCCGTTTCGGCGGTCATCGGCTTTGTTGGCACCATTCGGATGTCTAGCAAGACCTTTGCCTGTACTGGCAAAGGTCTTGCTTTTTGTCTTTACAGGAAATTGTCAAAAGTGGCACTTCACTGATCACGCCGGTACGCGTCTTGGACCGGAATGCCGCTTTTGATCTGTAAGGGCAATGGTTCCGGGTGCCGGCAAAGGAGGACTTTGTGGAATGGATTTATCAATGCTATTCGAATATGCATGGGTGTTATGCGTATTGGTCGGACTGGAAGGAATTTTAGCTGCGGATAATGCGGTCGTGATGGCGGTGATGGTCAAACATCTGCCGCACGCGCAGCAAAAAAAAGCGCTCTTTTACGGGCTTCTGGGCGCATTTGTATTCCGGTTCACTGCCCTGTTTCTCATTTCGTTTCTTGCAAACATATGGCAGATTCAGGCTGTCGGGGCCGCTTACTTGTTTTTTATTATGATCCACCATTTTGTAAAAAAGCACCGGGAAAATGGCCCAAAACTTGCCGAAGCCGCATCGAAGCCGGTTTCTTTCTGGATGACCGTTTTTAAAGTGGAACTCGCCGACATTGCGTTTGCCATTGATTCTATGCTTGCAGCTGTGGCCATGGCTGTGACGCTGTCCCCGGCCGGCTCGTTTCAAATTGGGGGAATTAACGGCGGACAGTTCAGCGTTATGTTTTTAGGCGGGGTGATCGGACTGGTGATAATCCGCTTTGCTGCCAACCGGTTTGTCCGCCTGCTGGAAAAATATCCGGGCCTTGAAGATGCCGCTTTTCTGATTGTCGGCTGGGTCGGGGTGAAATTGCTCGTTTTTACGCTTTCACACCCGGGCGTCGGGCTGATTGATGAACATTTCCCGGAGTCTGCTTTGTGGAAACTGATTTTCTGGGCGGTGATGCTTGCGATCGCAGCGGGCGGCTATTTTTTCTCCGTCCGCAAAAAAAATCGCAATAAAGAGGCGCAATCCGCCGGGAAATCGGGTAAAAAGCAGCAACAGATGTAAAAAAACCGGCAAAGCAGGCGAATCCCGCTTTGCCGGTTTTTCTTTTATTCCGGATTTTGCCCCAAAAGGCGGGACTGGGCCTCGCGCACGAGCCGTTTTGTCATTTCTCCGCCTACCGATCCGTTTGCCCGAGATACGGTATCCGATCCGAGCTGCACGCCAAATTCTTGCGCTATTTCATACTTTACTTGGTCCATGTATGCCTCAATCCCCGGTACCAACAATTTATTGCTGTTTCTCGCCATCATCATTCTCCTTTTTTTAAAAAATTGGCTCCTCTTTCTGCCGCCCGTATTGCGGCTTCAGCCTTTATGAATAGTATCGGCTTGCAGGAAAGAATTATGTTTGGAAACAGTTGTATTTGCATGCACCCTGAGCCGGTTTTGACAGATATTGCAGCCATAAGGGCGGTGGTGCGCGGGCATGCTAATGATGCAGGCAACCTGAAATGGAGGGGACGGCATGGCGAAACGAAAAGCGGAATTTGATGCAGCCGCGAAAAATAACAAAACCCCGAAAGAGAATCTGGCTGAAACAGCTTTCTCCACGGAATTTGCCCGCGGGGAAGAAGCGGTGAAAGGGGCAAACCGGAATTCAAAAAAAGGCAGGAAAGGGCGTTCATGAACCGCAGGAAACAAAATGTCCGGGAAGAAGCGGGGCTGGAATTCGGGGACATCAATGCCGGGAAGATATATGAAATCATGGCTGAAAGCGGAACCGGCAAAAAAAGAAAAAATGCAAAAAAAAATAAAAAATGAGGATGGCAGCCGCCATCCTTTTTTGCGGAAATGGCAGCAGGAATTCCACCGTTGGACCACGAATTATCACCATATCATCCATCTTGCCAATTTCATTTGACATATCTTCTCAAAAAGAATATGTTCTTAAATAGCAGCTGGAAACCCTTATGCAGCAGACTTTTCCAGACATTTGTTGTGAACAGAAATATCATAAATTCAGGGGCATGCTTCTTATGAAGAAGGAGAGAACAAATTTGGGAACAGATCAGTTTATGAGTCAAAAGAAAAGGGGACTTGTATTAAGAGATCATGAGCAGCTTTACCGAACCCTTTTTTTGGAAGCAATGGATGCAATTGTATTTTGGGATCAAAACGGACAGATCCTGTTGGCGAACGAAGCAGCTTTAAAAATTTTCGAGTGTACAATGGAAGAGTTTGTCGGGAAAAAGCTGAGCGATTTTGTTTATGTCGAAAACGGTGGGAATTGCCGGAAGTTCGACAGGCTAAACCAAATCCCGGCGGCCCGCGAAGAACTGCTGTTTAAAATGCCGAACGGGCAGCTGAAGCATCTCGAGTTTACATCCCGGTATATTAGCGCGGAAAATTACCATATGACCATTTTTCGCAACGTGAGCAGCCGTTACAAGATGGAACAGACGCTGCGGGACAGCGAGGAACGGTTCCGGAAAGTGTTCGAAGGATCGATCGACGGGATGGTCTTATGGAACTGGGATTTGAAAATTGTCGATATCAACCCTGCAGCTGCAAACTATTTCGACTGCAGCCGGGAAGATGCGATCGGGAAGAGAATCCAAAATTTATTGCTTACCAATGACGAAAAAATGCAAAAAGATTTTCTCCGCCATCTTTTTCAGTTAAAAGAGAACGGGACGGCAGATTATTTGTTTACTGCTTCAAAAGCCAATGAAACGAAATATTATGAGATTACGTCAAAAGGGAACCTGACGTCAAATATGAATTTAACGGTCATCCGGGATATTACTGAAAGAAGGGCGATGCAGGAGCAGCTTCGCAAATCGGATACCCTGAATATTGTCGGGGAGCTCGCGGCCGGCATTGCCCACGAAATCCGCAATCCGATGACGGCTTTAAAAGGTTTTATCCAATTGCTGCAAAACAGCATGAAAGAGGAAGAGCATTCATTATATTTTAATGTGATTACATCAGAACTGGCGCGGATTGAAGCGATTATTACCGACTTTCTGGTGCTGGCAAAGCCGCAGGCCATCCAGTTCCAAAATCACGATGTCCGAAAAATCATGCGCGATACAATTGGTTTGCTGAACGCCCAGGCGCTGATGCACAATATCCAGATTTCCTGCCACTTTGACGAGGGACTTCCGGATGTTTATTGCGAAGGCAACCAGATCAAGCAGGTCTTTATCAATATTATTAAGAATGCAATAGAAGTCATGCCGGATGGGGGCAAAATAGATATCGCGATTTGTTACGAAAAGGAAAAAGGGCTTGTCCATACGAGCATCCGCGATGAAGGGGAAGGCATCCCGGACGATAAAATAGAAAAGCTGGGCGAGCCGTTCTATACGACAAAAGAAAGAGGAACCGGACTTGGTTTGATGATCAGTTATAAAATTATAAAGGAGCATAAAGGCTTCATTCAAGTTCAAAGCAAAGTGCGGGAAGGCACAACTTTTCATATCTTTCTTCCCGTGCACCAGGAAGCAGGTGATGAAAATGGCTTTTATTTGGCTGGAAAGCCCAATCGGACCTTTAACAGTAAGGGCGAATGAAAGGGGCATTACGGCCGTTTCTTTCGGAAAAACAGATGAAGAGGGCATGCCGGAACCCCGCCACCCGCTGCTTCTGTGCGCAGCCAGTGAACTGGAAGCGTATTTTGCAAAGAAAAGAACCCGTTTTGATGTGCCGGTTTCTGTTTCCGGCACTCCCTTTCAAATGGCGGTTTGGGCAGCGCTGAAAAAAATTCCGTATGGAGAAACGTGCTCGTATCAAGACATCGCCGAGGCTGTCGGGAACCCGAAAGCCGTGCGGGCCGTCGGGCAGGCGAACCGGAAAAACCCTGTTCCGATCCTGATCCCCTGCCACCGCGTGATCGGAAAAGACAAGTCGTTAACAGGCTATGCCGGGAGCCGGATCGATCAAAAAGCATTCCTGCTCCGTCTTGAAGGGGCGATTGTCTAAAAGGGGTATCGTTTTTCAAAGTCCCGCGCGGCCTTCAGCTCAACTTTTCTCTCTTTTGTTTTTCCATTGCAAAAATTTTTCCAAATCCGGGGTCACTTGCGTCAGAAGAAAAGCGAGCACGGCGGTATCGTCAACAAGGCCCGCACCGGCAAGAAAATCAGGGACGATGTCAATGGGAGATACGAAATAAATAAGGCCGATTACAATCATGAGAATCGTCCGGTACGGAACAGTGCGGTATTCGCCTTTTGCCCATGCCCTGACAAGCTGGAAAAGGATGCGGATTTTACTCCACATATTGGCGAGCGTGATTTTGTTGGAGAGCGCTTTTTTCTCCGCGCGGTTAACCAGATCACCGGTTTTTTCCTGGTCGTTTAAATACTGTTTTGCTTTTGAACGAAATAACCACCCGGCTGCTTTTGCCAGTAGAAAATTTTTAGCCATCTGCTTCACTTCTTTCATGTCTTTTTCTCTTTTATTTTTCCACTGCATGACCAAAAAAAACATAGAGCTGTAAAAAACGGGTGGTTTTTTCGGGAGATGTGAAAATTTTTGGTGAAAATTTTGTCTAATATTGCGATTGTATTTACATTTCCGTCAAGACCTGCGATACTACTTTAGTAATGGTAAAATAAGCAGGATGGGGGCAGGGCTTTTGCGCCTTTCCGGCTTGCAGCGCAACTTTTGTCACGATGCCATCATGCGGAAAACCGGCAGTATCATCCGCCATTTTCCATGTGTAACACCTCACATTTTTGAAGCATAATCGGGGGATAACAATCATTCAATAGAAAAAGAGAACTAAAGGAGAATTTTGAAGTGGACACGCACATGTTAGAGGAGAACAAGTATCTGTACAGGATTCAGAAAAAACGCCAGGAAATGATGGAACTTGGGAAAAAACTGGGCCTGACGCATGAGAAAACGGTTCAGTGCAGTCAGCAGCTGGATTCGCTCATGAATGAGTATGAAGCCTATCGGAAGCAGTACAATACCCGGTCATCCGAAATGGTGATTATTCGGGAAATGTCATTCATATTGTATGAAAAAGTGCAGCGGCTCAATTTGGCTGAAGCGAGAAAAACGTATAAAGCCATGCAGATTGTTTAACGAACAGGGGAACTGCTTCCAACCTTTTGCATCTTGATTTTGCTCCTTTGAGTGCGGATGAATCCCTGATCAATATTCCGGATGAATATGTTTCCCGCCTTTTTGTTTGGACTGGTTTTGTGCCGGGGAATAGAACCCGACCTTCTTCCGATTGATTACAACAATCAGGTTTGGACTGCGTTCGATCTATTTACAGGCATAAAAAAATCCGGCAGACGGCCCGTGTTGTCCATCTGCCGGAATGCATAAAACCGGCATGGGCTGTGTCCGCATGCCGGTTTTTGCTTTATTTTTCCGCGATGACAATGTCGCCTTCGCGAACTTCCGCTTTTAAGTTTTTGCTTTCCGGATGGTCGAGGATAAAGTCGGCGATCCGGTCTTCGATTTTTTCCTGGATGACGCGGCGGATCGGGCGTGCCCCAAATGCCGGGTCATAACCGAGTTCGGCGATTTTTTCTTTCGCTTCTGCTGTCACGTCAAGTGTAATCGCTTGTTCGTTCAGCGTTTCATCCAGTTCACCGAGCATCAGGTCAACAATTTTAACCAAATGTTCTTTTTCAAGTGGTTTAAATTCGACAATGTTGTCGAAACGGTTCAGAAACTCCGGTTTGAAGAAGTCGCCGAGCGAATCGAGAATATTCGATTCTTTGATCGCTTCGCTTTTAGCAAATCCGACTGTTTTATGCTTAAATTGGGTGCCGGCGTTGCTCGTCATAATGATGACGGTATCTTTGAAGCTGACCGTCCGCCCTTGGGCATCGGTTAAGCGCCCGTCATCGAGAATTTGCAGAAACATGTTCAAAACATCCGGGTGCGCTTTTTCAATTTCGTCGAGCAAAATAATGCTGTACGGGTTGCGGCGCACTTTTTCCGTCAGTTGGCCGGCATCTTCATAACCGACATAGCCGGCAGGTGCCCCGATCAGTTTCGAGACGCTGTGTTTTTCCATATATTCGCTCATGTCAAGCCGGATCATCGCATCTTTCGTGCCGAACAGTTCTTCCGCGAGCCGTTTTGTCAGTTCCGTTTTTCCGACGCCGGTCGGGCCGACGAACAGGAACGAACCGATCGGGCGACTTTGCGCTTTCAGGCCGGCACGCGAACGGCGGATTGCTTTCGCTACTTTCCGGACGGCTTCTTCCTGGCCGATCACCTTTTTAGCAAGGTTTTCTTCCAGATGCTGCAGTTTTTTCGCTTCATCCGCTTCGAGTTTGCCGACCGGAATACCCGTTTTCTTTTCGACAATTTCCTGAATTTGCATGACATCGACAACCGGTTTGGCTTCAACTTGGCCGGAAGTAGCCAGCTCGTTCAGTTTTTGTTCTTCTTTTTTCAATTCAGCTGCTTTTTCATAGTTTTCTGTTGCAAGCGCAGTTTGTTTTTCCTGTGCAATTTCAGCAAGCCGTTTTTGGATATCTTCTTTGCTCGGAACCGCAATCGTCAGGTTCAATTTCGAACCGGCTTCATCCATCAGGTCAATTGCCTTATCCGGCAGGAAGCGGTCCTGGATGTAGCGGTGCGACAATTTCGCACAAGCTTCAAGCGCTTCATCGGTATAGGCAACGTGATGGTAGTTTTCATACCGGTCTTTTAAGCCGCGCAAAATCATGACGGTTTCTTCAAGGGTCGGTTCATTGACTTGTACCGGTTGAAAACGCCGTTCAAGTGCGGCATCTTTTTCAATTTGCCGATATTCTTTCAAAGTTGTCGCGCCGATCACCTGGATTTCGCCGCGGGCAAGCGCCGGTTTCAAAATATTGCCAGCGTCCATCGAACCTTCTGCAGAACCTGCGCCGACAAGCAGGTGAATTTCGTCAATAAACAGAAGTACGTTTTTCCGTTGTTCGAGTTCGGCAATCAATTTTTTCATCCGTTCTTCAAATTGACCGCGGATGCCCGTGTTTGCAACAAGTGAAGCCACATCGAGCAAGTAAACTTCTTTATGCCGCAGTTTAGCCGGAACTTGTTTTTCAACAATTTTTAAAGCGAGCCCTTCCGCAATGGCGGTTTTCCCGACGCCAGGTTCGCCGATTAACACCGGGTTGTTTTTATTGCGCCGGTTTAAAATTTCAATGACGCGGGCGATTTCTTCATCACGGCCGATAACAGGGTCGATTTGCCCGGCCCGTGCAGCGGCGGTCAGGTTGCGGCCGAACTGGTCAAGTAGTCCGTTGCCACCGCCTTGTGTTTGCGTTTGTACGGTTTGTTTCGCGCCGTTCGGCTGGAACCCGTTGGCATTCATTTGGTTAAAGAGGTCGTTGAATCCTCCGAATCCGAAGTTTCCAAATCCGTTATTCATAAACATGCCTCCCCAGTTGTTTTCGAATTTTGCACGTTCTTTTTGGTAGCAGGACTGGCATAGGTTCAATGTTTTTTGGTTTCCGTTCACATTTATATGCATTCCGATCGTCGCTTCGTTTTGATGGCATTTGTCACATAACATCAAACATTCCTCCTTTGATCGGTTTGATTTTGACTATCTTTGACTAATGAGATTGAAAAACAATCAAAGCGTTTTGATTTGCTTTGACCTTGATTGGGAATGAGTATAGCTCAAAATTTCACAAGATGCAAATCTTTTGCATGCACCTCAGTTCTGAAGAGTAAATTCATCAATTTTTAGATGTTTTATGATAAAATGACTTATCCACATTTAGAAAATTTTTCCATCTATTTTTTCTGCTTTCAAAGTCAAAAAGAGCCGAATTTGCAAATTTCTTTTTTAAAATTGTGGATAACTTCAAAAAAACCTTTTTTTACATCACATCCTTTGCTATAATATAACCATTAAGTAAACCTTACTTGTATTGGCTTACTTAAATGGGTGAAATCCTCGTCTGTTAAAATGCGTGTCCGAAACGATTCCAACAGATTTGAGGATTTTTCTTTTGCCGTTTTTTTGAGTGCTTTTAAGATTGACGAACCTTTTTCAAACAGCTGTCTAATAATATCTGTTATTTGAACTAATAAATAATGATTTTTCATGGCTGTGTAGTTTTGGCTATTGGCATGTTCTATATTGTAAC